>JAMNYN010000421.1 GCA_023622805.1 Pseudomonadota bacterium
AGGGCCCGGTGATGCGTCTTCATCTGAGCGCCAGCCTCGTCGCGCTGGCTCTGGCGGGCTGTACGCTGCTGCCCGCGCCGCCGCCGCTGGCCAGCGTCGACACCGCGTTTGCCGAATGCCCGCAGTTCTTCCCCGAAGGCAAACCGCCCTTGGTGCCCGACGCGCCCCAGTTGCGCGAGCTGTGCTACAGCGCGTTTGCCATCTTGCACAGCGGGCAGAGCAAGACGCCGGTGTTCGTCGCCGAGCACCTGGACCGGGCCATGATGGAGCGCGCCCACGGGCAAAAGCGCAGCGAGCATTTCTTTGCCGACGCCCGCCTGCCGGCCGCCGAGCGCTCCGAGCTGGCCGACTACCGGGGCTCGGGCTATTCACGCGGCCACATGGCCCCGGCCGGCGACATGAGCACGCCCACGGCCATGGCCCAGAGCTTCAGCCTGGCGAACATGGTGCCGCAAAACCAGCCGTTCAACGCCGGCGCCTGGTCGGAAATCGAGCACAGCACCCGCCAGTACGTGCTGCGCGCCCAGGCCGATGTCTATGTGTTCACCGGCCCGGTGTTCGCCGCCGACGCGCCCACCATAGGCCCGGGCAAGGTGCAGGTGCCCAGCCACTTGTTCAAGCTGGTCTACGACCCCTGCAGCGGAAAAAGCTGGGCGCACTGGCTGGCCAATGCTGCGACGACCCGGCCCCTGCCTCCCATCAGCTACGACGAGCTGGTGCGCCGCACCGGCATACGCTTTCTGCCGCCCGCCCCGCCTTCGGACCAGGCCTCGGCCGGCTGCGGTCGCCGCGCGGCGCCGGATGGCCTGTCCGCGGACGTAAAAAAACCCCGACTGCATGTGCAATCGGGGTTTTAGAGTCTTGGCAGGGGAAGAAGGACTCGAACCTTCGCATGCTGGAATCAAAATCCAGTGCCTTAACCAACTTGGCGACTCCCCTTCAATGACCGAAATTCTAGCATCACTAAAAACCGTCAAAAATGAAAAAGCGCAAATAGTCAACAAAAAGTTTCCGACCGCTTTGGCTGTCCCGTCTTTGCCGTGCCCTGTGGCTCACCAACGGGGCGCATCGGTGCCCGGCGGCACGGCCGCGCGCTCCCAGCCCGGCGCGGTGCGCGACAGCACGGCGCAATGGCGCACCGCACGCATACGGCCGAAGCCGCTGTCCAGGGTTTCCAGATAGGGCGTGATATCGGGCCGCGGCTGATCCCATTCCTGCGCCTGCACCGCCACCGGCCCCAGGCTGCGCAGCCAGCGCGCCACGCCGGCCAGGGTCACCCTCACCTGCCAGCTGCCGCCTTCGCGGGCCTGGCGCAGCAAGGCTGCCTGTATGCCGCAGGCCAGCAGAAATCCCGCGCTGTAATCCAGCACCTGCACCGGCAGAGGGCGCGGCTTGTTCTGTCCGCGTGCCCGGGCTTCGTCTTCCTGGATGCCGGTCGCGGTCTGCACCAGCGAATCAAAGCCGCGCCGCCCGGCCCAGGGGCCTTGCCAGCCATAGGCCGACAATTCGGCCACCACCACGCCGGGCCGCATCTGCGCCACATCCTGGGCCGCAAAGCCCTTGGCCGCCAAGGCGCCCGGCCGGTAGGCCTGCAGGAACACATGCGACTGCGCCGCCAGGTCCCGCAAAACTTTCTTGCCGCCGGCCATGCGCAAATCCACCTGCGCCGAGCGCTTGCCGCGGCTGGTATCGGCAATGGCTTCGATATTGGGCAGATGCGGGCCGTTGACCAGCATCACATCCGCGCCATGGGCCGCCAGCGTGCGCCCCGCCACCGGCCCGGCGATGATGCGCGAAAGATCCAGCACCCGCAGCCCGGCCAGCGGCCGCTGTCCATCGCCCAGGCTGGGCCAGGCCAAAGGGGGCGCATCGCCTACGCGCGTGATGCTCACCAACTCCTGCAATGCGAGCACCTGCTCATGGCCCAGCGCCTGCCACTGGGCGGTGCTGCGCGCGGCGGCAATGGGCAGGCCTTTGGCCGCGGCCTGGATTTCCAGCTCGTCGGCACGCCAATGCTGCAAGGCCTGTTCCACGGCAGGCCGCTCAGTGTCCGGGCCCGTGGGCAGGCCCAGCAGCGCCAGCGCGCCATCGCGGTGGTGGTCGAAATTCGCATGGATGCGCACCCAGCCCGGCGCGCCGACGGCCTGGCCGCAGGCGTAGGGCCCGGAAATGGGCGCCCACATGTCGGGCTGTTCGCCATCCAGCGTGAAATACCCGCTGGCTTCAAACGCCGCGTGCTGGGCATCGACGGCCACGCTTTGCGCCGGCAGATCGGGCCGGCGCAGCCGCTCGACTTGCGTGGCGGCCAAGGCGGCGGCCGCGGCACTGGCCTGCGCCGCCGGCACCACGGCAAAACTGCTGGCAAAGCCCAGCGCCTGACCTGGCAGCGCGACGCGCGACAAGGCGTCTTCAGGCAAGCCCAGTGAAAGCCACAGCGAGGTCAGCGCGGAATGCGCGGATTCGGCGTGTGCGGCGGCGGGCGGAGTGGACATGGCTTTTCCTCAAACGTTGACGAACCGGCGAAGCAACCACGTTTCAAGCCGCGTAAATCGCCTCCTCCGAGACAAAGCCCTTGACCTCGATCGGATTGCCAAAGGGGTCGCGGAAAAACATGGTCCATTGCTCGCCCGGCTCGCCTTCGAAGCGCACCTGTGGCGCGAGCACGAAGTCCGTGCCCGCCTGCTCCAGCCGTTGCGCCATGGCCTTCCATTCGGGCAGCAGCAAGATGATGCCGAAGTGCGGCATGGGCACCATATGCGCGCCCACCTTGCCGGTGGCGGCCGTGGCGAACGGCGTGCCCAGGTGCATGGAGATCTGGTGGCCGAAGAAGTCGAAGTCCACCCAGGTGTCGGTGCTGCGGCCTTCACGGCAGCCCAGCACGCTGCCGTAGAAGCGGCGCGCCTCGTCCAGGTCGGTCACGTTGAAAGCGAAATGGAAAATGGAAGGCAGTTGCATGGCTAAAGTCAGGTTCAGGGGGATGAGAGCTGCACGCCCCAAGGCATGCAGACGGAAAAATCAGGGCCCGGCGCACGCGGCGGCATGCCACAGCTTGAGCATCTCTTTCAATAGCTGGGGCGCGGCGTCCCGGCGGCACACCACGCCCAGCGGCGGCAGCGCGCACTGAAAACTATCGGCCTGCAAATCCAGCACCACACAACGGGCGTTGGTCGACGCCGGGTCCCGGTCGGCCACGATGCTGCGCGGCAGCAAGGCCACGGCCTGCGGCTGGCTCAGCAGGCCTTCGAGCACCGACAGCGACATGGTGGACACCGGAAACCATTGCGCATCGGGCAGGCGGCTCAGGATGTCGCGCTCGAAAATATCGCGCACCGCGATATTGGCCGAAGGCAGGACCCAGCGCGCGCCGCTCAACTGCGCCAGGCGCACCTGGCGTTGACCGACCAGCGGGTGGGTATGGGAGGCCACCACCACGGCCTGGTCCTCGAACAGCGCCTCGAACACAAAATCCTCGGGCAGCAGGCTGGGCTGGCGGCAAAACACGGCGTCC
>JAMNYN010000701.1 GCA_023622805.1 Pseudomonadota bacterium
GACGGCAATCAGCGCCAGCTTGCCCACCATCTTCAGATTTTCCTGGCGCACACCCACGGCGAACCTCCGATGTTCACTGCGAGCCCAGCCACAGGATCTTGGCCACGAAACCCACCAGGAAAACGGCGGAAATCGAGGCCAGGATCAGTGCCAGGCGCAGGTTGCTTTTACGTTGATCAGGTGACATTACCAATTCCCCCAGTTGTCCATGATGCTCTTGCCTCGTCCACAGCCCTTGAAACCGACGCGACCCACCTCAGGGGCGCCGAGCAAGGGCCGCCCCGCAGCGATGGCGCCGTCCCCCTCCACCGAAGGTTGAGAGGGGAAGCCGGGGCCGGCCATCCGGCGAAGCGGCTCAGGGGGTGCTTCATTTCAGCCAATCACGCGCGTGGCCGTGGCATCGAGCTTGGGCGGCGTTTCAAAGGTGTGGAAAGGCGCGGGCGACGGCACTTCCCATTCGAGGCCCTGGGCGCCTTCCCATGGGCGCTGAGGCGCCTTGGGACCCTTGCCGCGCATGGCTGGCACGACCACGAAGAGGAAGAAGTAGACCTGCATCAGACCGAAGCCGAAAGCACCGATGGAAGCCAGCATGTTGAAGTCGGCGAACTGCATCGGATAGTCGGCGTAGCGGCGCGGCATGCCTGCCAGGCCCAGGAAGTGCATGGGGAAGAAGGTGATGTTGAACGTCACCAGCGAACCCCAGAAGTGGATGCGGCCGCGCGTTTCGGAATACATCACACCGGTCCACTTCGGGCTCCAGTAGTAGTAGGCGGCAAACATCGAGAACAGCGAGCCCGCGACCAGCACGTAGTGGAAGTGGGCCACCACGTAATAGGTGTCCTGCAGCTGGATGTCGATGGGCGCCATGGCCAGGATCAGGCCGGTGAAACCGCCCATGGTGAACACGAAGATGAAGCCCACCGAGAACAGCATGGGCGTCTCGAAGGTCATGGAGCCGCGCCACATGGTCGCCGTCCAGTTGAACACTTTCACGGCCGTGGGCACCGAGATCAGCATGGTCGCGTACATGAAGAACAGCTGGCCCGTCACCGGCATGCCGGTGGTGAACATGTGGTGCGCCCAGACGATGAAGGACAGGATGGCGATGGACGCCGTGGCATAGACCATGGAGGCGTAGCCGAACAGCGGCTTGCGCGCAAACGCCGGCACGATCTGGCTGACGATGCCGAAGGCCGGCAAGATCATGATGTAGACCTCGGGGTGACCGAAGAACCAGAAGATGTGCTGGTACATCACCGGGTCGCCGCCGCCAGCGGGGTTGAAGAAGCTGGTGCCGAAATGGCGGTCGGTCAGCGTCATGGTGATGGCGCCGGCAAGCACGGGCATCACGGCGATCAGCAGGTAGGCCGTGATCAGCCAGGTCCAGGCGAACATCGGCATCTTCATCAGCGTCATGCCCGGTGCGCGCATGTTGAGGATGGTGACGATGATGTTGATCGAGCCCATGATGGACGAGGCGCCCATCACATGCATCGCGAAGATGCTGGTGTCCATGGAGGGACCCATTTGCAGCGTGAGCGGCGCATACAGCGTCCAGCCCGCGGCCGGAGCGCCGCCGGGCATGAAGAACGAGCCCACCAGCATGATGCCGGCCGGCACCAGCAGCCAGAAGCTGAAGTTGTTCATGCGCGCGAAGGCCATGTCGGACGCGCCGATCTGCAGCGGAATCATCCAGTTCGCAAAGCCCACGAAGGCCGGCATGATGGCGCCGAATACCATGATCAGGCCGTGCATGGTGGTCAGCTGGTTGAACAGCTCGGGGTTGACCAGCTGCAGGCCAGGCTGGAACAGCTCGGCGCGGATCAGCATGGCCAACAGGCCACCCACCATCAGCATGGTGAACGAGAACAACAGGTACAGCGTGCCGATGTCCTTGTGGTTGGTCGCATACAGCCAGCGGCGCCAGCCCGTAGGCGGCGCATGGTGGTGGTCGTCGTGGCCCGCGTGGTCCGAATGGCCTGCTGCCGGCCCATGTGTATCAATAACTGCGCTCATCTTCGATTCCTCGGTACGTTGGGGCCGGCTTACTTCTTGCGTTCAGCGACGACTTCAGACGGCTGCACCAGCTGTCCGGTCTGGTTGGACCAGGCATTCTTGGTGTAGCTGGCGACTGCGGCCAGGTCGGTATCGCTGAGCTGCTTCCAGGAAGGCATGGCACCGCCGGCCGCACCCGCGAGCAGGATGTGGAGCTGCTGGCTGTGGTCGGTGTTCAGCACCACGGCCGAGCCGTCCAGCGGCTTGATCGGACCCGCGCCCTTGCCGTTGGCCTGGTGGCAGGCCGCGCAGTTGGCGGCATAGACTTTTTCACCGCGCTTGACGATGTCGGCCAGGTCCCAGACCTTGGTCGGATCGTCGAGCTTGGCGGCGGCCAGCTTGCGCTGCCCGTCCACCCATTTGCTGTATTCCGCTGGCTCCACCACTTTCACGTGGATCGGCATGTAGGCGTGCTCCTTGCCGCACAGCTCCACGCATTGGCCGTAGTAGTCGCCGGCCTTGTCGGCGCGAAACCAGGTGTCGCGCACAAAGCCCGGAATCGCGTCCTGCTTGATGCCGAAGGCCGGCACCATGAAGGAATGGATCACGTCGTTGGCGGTGGTGATCACGCGCACTT
Source organism: Pseudomonadota bacterium (assembly GCA_023622805.1). Lineage (GTDB taxonomy): Bacteria > Pseudomonadota > Gammaproteobacteria > Burkholderiales > Burkholderiaceae_C > Comamonas > Comamonas bellezanensis. Next base: position 2,633 of record JAMNYN010000701.1, read on the forward strand.
TCTTGCCGACCGGCACCACCATCGGGTGGTCGACCTTGAGCAGGTAATCGACCGGGGCGTTGGTCACATTGCCGCTGTCCGACATCGCGCGGTGGCTGCTGTCGAGCGTGGATACGAAGCCAATGCCTTCGCCTTCGCCGTTGATGTAGTCATAGCCCCACTTCCACTGGTAGCCCGTGACCTTGATCGTCAGGTCGGCGTTGGTCGTGTCTTTCTGCGCCACCAGCACCTTGGTCGCCGGCAGGGCAATCACGATCACGATGATGAAGGGGACGATGGTCCACAGCACTTCTACCGTGACCGACTCATGGAAATTCGCCGCCTTGTGGCCGCGCGATTTGCGGTGCTTCCAGATGGAATAGAACATCACCCCGAACACGCCGACAAAGATCACCGTGCAGATGATCAGCATCATCCAGTGCAGGTACTGCTGCTCCTGCGCGATGCGCGTTACCGCGGGGTGCAGATTGAGCTGGTTCACGGCCGGGCCGCCCGGCAGGTCCTGAACGGCATGGGCTGCCGTGGCCACCCAAACGCCGGCCATGGTGACAAGAGATGCCAGCTTGGAGGAAATGCTTTTCATAGTTCTCACTTACGTCTAAGCCTCAAGTTATCCAATCGACGGGATCGGCGCCTGGGCAGCACGCCAGCCCGCCCCGGGTGCGCGCACCCGGTCAGCAGCGCCCACTGGCCAGGGCAGACCGGCCAGCACCCACTGCGCGCCCTCCGCGCGCAGCCATGGCAGGAACAGAAAACAGCGCGCGCCAAGAAAAAACGGCGACCCAGAACGGATCGCCTGAAAAGAAAAGCAACGGCTCCATGCCGCGGCCGAAAGCAGCGCAACGGCGGCAACCACGGCAGCGGCGCCAGCCCGTATCGGACGGTGTAAATCAAACTCGCGAACCAGCCGCCATTCAACCCGCTGGCCCAACCCCATGGCAAAGCGAAACACCAATTTTTGTCTCCCATCGCGGCAGCAAGGCCGAGGGTGCCTTCCCTGCCGAAAAGTGAGGTGCGCAGGGAAAGCTCTTTATATTCAGTACAAAAATTGTATGTCGGCGTTGAGCCAAATCAATGACCAGAAAGCGACATTCAGACTAGCGCAAACCCGGGTTGCGCCCGCCGCGCAACATCGCGCGCATGTCTTCCAGGGACACCGCGCTGCTTTCGCTCACCCGCAGCTTGGGCGTGGGCTTGTAGGCGTGGCCGTAGACGATTTCGAACGTCAGCGCCAGCTGGCCGCCATGCGCCGGCGACGCCAGCCGCTGTTGCAGCGCGTCTTCGAGCTTTTGCTGCCAGCCGCGCCCCCGCAGACCGGCAAAGCGGGCCGGGTGCAGGTTGCAGCCCAGCTCGCGCAGTTCCTGCAGCAGGCGCTTGGGGCTGGCGAAGGTCAAGGTGATGTGCTCCATGTCCATCACCGGCTCGGAGAATCCGGCCTGGACCAGCATGTCGCCCCAGTCATGCATGTCGGTGAACGCATGGCCAGCGGGCGGCCAGCCCAGGTCGGCATAGACCGCGTGCAGCTCGCGCAGGGTGTCGGGGCCCAAGCAGGAGAACATCACATAGCCGTCCACGGCCAGGGCGCGGTGCCATTGGCCGATGAGCTGCTGCGGGTCGGCCGCCGTGTGCAGCGCCATATTGGCCCACAGCATGTCGACGCTGGCGGGCTGGGGCGCGCCGAATTGCACCGCTGCGCCCACCCAGCGCGCCGGCTGCCACCAGCGCTGACCCAGTTGCTCCCTGGCCACGGCAGCGCGCCGCGGCGCGTCCTCATGGACTTGCACTCCGGCCTGGGGGTAGCGCGTGGCCAGCAGGCTGTGGGCCTGCAGTCCACCGCGCACCGGCTCCCAGTGGCACCAGTTCTTGGGCGCCTGCACGATCCACTCCAGGCGCTCTTCCATGCGCCGCGCGACCTCTTCATGCAGCCAGGGCGACAAGGCCGGCGCGGCAGCATGCCAGCGCGCGGCGGCCACGGGATCAATGGTGGGAGGAAGCAGATCGGACATACAAACAGCCAGCAAGGCAAACAACAGGACGGAACATTCCAGTAAGAACGTGTTCAAGGTCTTTTCCGGGGTTGCGCATGCAGTCCACGGCGCGTCCTTCTAGGCGCACGCTGCAGCCCATACGTCAGTCCGGGCAAAGTGGGCAACGACGAAGGGCGTGGCGTGGGCTGTATGCCCTTCCGGTTGCCCCCCCGGAAAAGACCTTGAACACGTTCTAAGCAGCGCACATTGGGCCACAGCGCGAAAAAACGCGCCGGGAGCACGGAGTCCGACGTATAGTGCTGGCCATGTTTTTCCGCCCTGGTTTCTGGCTGGAACAGACTTTGGCGCAGGCGCGGCAGGCCCTGCCCAGCCAGTGCAGCATCTGCCACAGCTGGCCCAGCCAGCGCATTTGCCACGACTGCGCCGCCCGCTGGGCCGGCGCGCAGGCCCGTTGCCGGCACTGTGCCCTGCCGCTGGCGGGCGATGCGCTCGAATGCGGCGCCTGCCTGCGCGCGCCGCCGGCTTTCGACGCGGCCCTGGCCGCGGTGGACTACGGCTACCCCTGGTCGGCACTGCTGATGCAGTTCAAGTTCCAGCAGGACCCGGGCGCCGCCCATGCGCTGGCGCAATTGCTGGCCCGAGCGCCTGGCGTGGCGGCGGCGCTGGCCGCGGCCACGCTGATCGTGCCCGTTCCACTGTCACGCGAGCGCCTGCGCGAGAGGGGTTTCAACCAGGCCGTGCTGCTGGCGCGGGCCCTGGCCCGGCGCCCGGGTGCTCCGGCCTGCGCCACCGAGCTGCTGCAGCGCACACGCCACACGCCGGCGCAAAGCGGCCTGCAACGGGCCCAGCGGCTGGGCAATCTGCGCGGGGTTTTCGAGGTTCCGGCGCAACGCCGGTCGCAAGTTCAGGGGCAAAAGGTGATACTGATGGACGACATCCTGACCACCGGCGCCACGCTGGATGCCGCTGCCCAAGCCCTGCGCCAGGCCGGCGCCATCCATATCTGCGCCATGGTTGTCGCGCGCACGCTGCGCGTGCCATGACAATAGGAAGATATGTTTCACATCGTTCTGGTCGAACCCGAGATCCCCCCGAACACGGGCAATGTCATCCGCCTGGCCGCCAATACTGGCTGCACGCTACACCTGATAGAGCCGCTGGGCTTTTCCATGGAGGACCGGCTCATGCGCCGCGCCGGCCTGGACTATCACGAGTACACCCAGGTCAAACGCCACGCAGGCTGGACGGTTTTTCTGCGCGACGAGCAGCCGGACCCCGGCCGCATGTTCGCCATGACGTCGCACGGCAGCAGCCCCTTGCATTCGAACGTATTCCAGCCCGGCGACTGGCTGGTCTTCGGCTCGGAAACGCGCGGCCTGCCCTTGGCCTTGCGCGAAAGCTTCGCGCCCGCACAGCGCCTGCGCCTGCCCATGCTGCCCGGGCAGCGCAGCCTCAACCTGTCGAACGCCGTAGCCGTGAGCGTCTTCGAAGCCTGGCGCCAGTCAGGTTTTGCCGGCGCCCTCGACACCAACCCCAACTAGGGGCAGTCTGTCCCCAGTTCACCGCCTTGGAAACTGGCGTGCCCCAATCCAGGGGCAGCGAGGAAGGGCCGAACCTAGGCGCCCCCCTCCACCGAAGGATGAGAGGGGGGAGACGGGGCGGCCCATGCCGCAAAGCGGCTCAGGGAGTGGCCCCATAACTCCTGGTCACGGACTCCGCCACGCATACCGGCCGGTCGCTGCCTTCGCGCTCAATGCTCACGAGCCAGGTCATCTGCAGACCGTCGGGCTCCACACGCTCGGCCGTCTGCAGCGTCATGTGCGCGCGCAGGCGGCTGCCCACGGGCACGGGCGCGGTGAAGCGCACCCGGTTGAGGCCGTAGTTCACGCCCATGCGCGTGCCGGCAATCTTGAAAGCGCTTTCAAAGAACTTCGGCAGCAGGGACAGGGTCAGGAAACCGTGCGCGATTGTCGTGCCATACGGCCCGGTGGCCGCGCGTTTCTCGTCCACATGGATCCATTGGTGGTCCCCCGTGGCTTCGGCGAACAGGTTGATCTGTTGCTGGGTGATCGTGAGCCAGTCGGTCACGGCCACTTCCTGACCAAGGCAGGACAGCACTTCGGAATAGGATTGAAAAGTACGCATCAGCCCACTGTAGGGGGCCGGGGCCGGCGCGCTTGTCTGGCGCGCGACAGGGTCCGATTACACCGGCGCCGCGCGCTGCACAAAGAACAGGCCGCAACCCACGGCCATCAGCAAGCCGCCGAACACCCGGTTCTGGATGCGCAGGGCACGCGGGCTGCGCATCAGGCGGCGCAAGGCGCTGGCACTGGCAGCATAGCCGTGCATCACCGTGGTGTCTATGGCCAGCATGGTCGCGGCCAGGATCAGCAGCTGCGGCCACAGCGGGCGGCTGGGCGTCATGAACTGCGGCAGCACCGCCACCATGAAGATGATGCCCTTGGGGTTGGTGGCATTGGTCAGAAAGCCGGTCAGCACGCGTCTGCGCAGGCTCAAAGCGGTGGCCGGCGCGCTGTCTTCAGCCAGAGGCCCGGCAGTGGCGCGCCACTGCGACCAGCCCAGATAGATCAGGTAGACCGCGCCCACCACCTTGACCAGGTTGAACGCCCACGGAGACGCCGCGAGCAGCGAGCCCACACCGACGCCGGCGACCACCAGCACCAGCAGCAGGCCCAGTTGCAGGCCCCAGATGGTCGGGCTCGCCTGGCGCAGGCCGTACAGCAGGCCGTGGCTCATGGACAGCACCGCACCGGAGCCGGGCGACACCGCGATGATCCATGCCGCGAAGAAAAAGGCCAGCCAGGTATTCAGATCCATGAAGCAAAGGGGTGTGAGTGCGCAGAACCGGTGATTTTAAAGTCTGCCTGCCAACCAGTGCCGAGCCGGGCCTTGCCTGGCCGGGCCTGCTCGCACGCGGGTCGTGCCGCCCGTGATACGCTGCGCGCCATTATGTTCAACCCGTCCCAAGCCGATGTCCGGCGCTTTTTCTGCGGTGTGCGCGCCAAGATGCTCGCGGAGGCGCCGATGGAAGCCATAGAAACCCTGGCCAGCCTCTGGATTGCCGAGCACCCCGAGTATTTTGCCGACCTGGCCGATGCCGATGCGGCCGTCGCACGCAATTACGACGACACGCCAGACAAGACCAATCCCTTTTTGCACCTGTCCATGCACCTGTCGATCAGCGAGCAGTGCAGCATCGACCAGCCGCGCGGCATACGCCAGGCCGTGGAGTTGCTCACGCGCCGTCTTGACTCGCTGCATGAGGCCCACCATGCGGCCATGGAATGCCTGGGGCAAATGCTCTGGGAAAGCCAGCGCGCCGGGCGTCCGCCCGATGGCGATGGCTACATCGCCTGCGTGCAGCGCAGAGCAACGACTGACTGAGCTTCTTTGAAACTGGCGCGCCCCAGCAAGGGGGCAGCGAGGAAGGGCCGCACCTGGGCGGCCCCCCCGAACCGTGGCTGCCGTCCCCCTCCACCGTAGGTTGAGAGGGGGAAGCCGGGGCGCGCCTAGCGCGAAGCGGCTCAGGGGGTGTCAGCGGAATTTCGACTGCGGCACGGTCTGCAGTTCGCCGTCCAGGCTGCCGATGTAGCCTGCGAGCGCCTTGAGTTCCTGGTGGTTGAACTGCTTGGCGATGCCGGCCATCACGCCGTTGCTGCGCCCCACCTGGGGGTTCTTGTCTATCGTGTAGGACTTGAGCGCCACGTACAGATAGTCGGAATGCTGGCCCGCGATCTTGGGGTAGCTGGCATCGATGGGCTTGGAGAAATTGTCGCCATGACAGGAGACGCAGGCACCACGCTTGAGCAGCTCGGCCACTTGCACGCTAGGCTCGCGCGTCGGCTTGGCGGGAGCGGCTGCGCTGCCCGCCTTGACGTGGGTCGCGTAGTAGGCCGAGACATCGGCAATGTCCTGCTCCGTCAGCGAATCGGAAATGCTGCGCATGGTCGGGTGCTTGCGCTCGCCTTTTTGGTAGGCTTGCAGTGCAGCGGCCATATAGGCCGCGCCCTGACCAGAGATCTTGGGCACCTTGTGCACTTCGGGAAAACTGGCCTGGTAGCCTTCGATACCGTGGCAACCAATGCACATGGCAACTTTGGCTGCTCCTGCTTTTGCGTCACCCTGTACGGCCTGAGCCTGGGCCGTGCCGGTCACACAGGCGACAGCCAAGGCGAATATCGTGGTCAAAGTCTGATTCATTTTGCGAGCACAATCCTTTGGAAGTTCCGGCAGGTGCTTTGCCTTGTGGAGCGAAATGATTATAGGCAGCAACCACCTGGCCTCCCCATCAATACTTACGCTGATATACCGCCATGAAATTTCAAGGTTCACAAAATTACGTAGCAACGCCGGATCTGATGCTGGCGGTGAATGCGGCCTCCACCCTGCAACGCCCCCTGCTGGTCAAGGGCGAGCCCGGCACCGGCAAGACCATGCTGGCCGAGGAAGTGGCGCAGGCGCTGAACCTGCCACTGTTGCAGTGGCACATCAAATCCACCACCAAGGCCCAGCAAGGCCTGTATGAATACGACGCCGTGAGCCGCCTGCGCGACAGCCAATTGGGCGATGAACGGGTAAAGGATATTCACAACTACATCATTAAGGGTGTGTTGTGGCAGGCATTTACTTCCGATCACCCCGTGGCATTACTGATTGACGAAATCGATAAAGCAGATATTGAATTTCCAAACGATTTGCTGCGCGAAATCGACCGGATGGAGTTTTACTGCTACGAAACCCGGGAAATGATCAAGGCGAAGCACCGCCCCCTGGTTTTCATTACGTCGAACAATGAAAAAGAGCTGCCCGACGCTTTCCTGCGCCGCTGCTTCTTCCACTACATCAAGTTCCCCGACGCCGACACCATGCGCCAGATCGTGGCCGTGCACTTCCCCACGCTGCAAGGCGAACTGCTGGGCGCCGCCATGAAGACCTTCTACGACGTGCGCAACCTGCCCGGCCTGAAGAAAAAGCCCTCGACCAGCGAACTCATCGACTGGCTCAAGCTGCTGGTGGCCGAAGACATCCCGCTGGACGCGCTGCAAAGCGCCGACAACAAGATCTCGGTGCCGCCGCTGGTGGGCGCCTTGCTCAAGAACGAACAGGACGTGAGCCTGTTTGAAAAGCTGGTCAGCATGAACCAGCGCAACCGCTGACATTGGCACGAAAGACACACATGGCGACTGCACGACAACTGCTGGTGGAAGGCCTGTCCGATGCCGCCGGCTTCGTGGCCGGCGCGCTGCTCGGCTTCGGGCTGGGCAAACTGCTGGGCCTGGATCTGTTCGCTTCCGGCTATGGGCCGACCACGCTCGCCGCCATTGTGCTGATCGGCCTGCTCGGCGGCGCCGGTCTGCAGGCCGCACGCCTGTGGCGCAGCGAGCGCAATAAAAAACACGAACCATGACCAGCGCCGCCGCCTTCACCGCGCCCGTCGTGCTGCAAGCCCATGGCGTGCGGCTCGAACCCCTGGGCATGGAGCATGAAGCCGGGCTGCGCGCGGCCGCGGCCGACGGCGAGCTGTGGAACCTGCGCATCACTTCGGTGCCCCGCCCCGAGGACACCGCGGCCTATATCGCCCATGCGCTGGAGATGCAGGCCCGCGGCGAGCGCCTGCCCTGGGCCGTGGTCGACGCAACCAGCGGCCGCGTGCTGGGCTGCACCAGCTACCACGACATCCTGCCCGCCGTGCGGCGGCTGGAGATCGGCTGGACCTGGTATGCGCGCAGCGTGCAGCGCAGCCATGTGAACACCGCCGCCAAGCTGCTGCTGATGCAGCATGCGTTTGACACCCTGGGCTGCCAGGTCGTGGGCTGGCGCACCGATCACCTCAACGCCGCCAGCCAGCGCGCCATCGAGCGCCTGGGAGCGCACAAGGACGGCGTGCTGCGCGGCCATGCCCTGCGCCGCGACGGCAGCGTGCGCGACACCGTGATGTACAGCCTGCTCGCCGCCGAGTGGCCGCCCGTGCGCGCCCGCCTGCTTGAACGGCTGCAGCAGCCCTCCTCCCCCGGCCCCACAGGCCAGAGAACCATGCCATGCTGATTGACTTTTTCTACACTTTGCGCGCGGCCAAGCTGCCGGTCTCGGTCAAGGAATACCTGAGCCTGCTCGAAGCCTTGCAGGCCGGCGTGGTCGGGCCCAAAAGCGAGGACGGCTGGAGCCTGGACGACTTCTACCACCTGAGCCGCTGCGTGCTGGTCAAGGACGAGAAGCACTACGACAAGTTCGACCGCGCCTTCGCCGCCTATTTCAAGGGTGTGGAAATGGTCGCCGACCTGACCAAGGAACTGCCCCAGGAATGGCTGCGCAAGCTGCTCGAACGCGAGCTCAGCCCCGAGGAAAAGGCAGCCATCGAAGCCATGGGCTGGGACGAGTTGATGGAGACGCTCAAGAAGCGCCTGGAAGAGCAGAAAGAGCGCCACGAAGGCGGCAGCAAGTGGATAGGCACGGGCGGCACCAGTCCCTTCGGCCATGGCGGCCACAACCCGGCCGGCGTGCGCATCGGCGGGCCGGGGCGCAACAAGAGCGCGGTCAAGGTCTGGGAGCAGCGCGCCTACCGCGACTACGATGACCAGCAGGAACTGGGCACGCGCAACATCAAGGTGGCGCTGCGCCGGCTGCGCAAGTTCGCGCGCCTGGGCAACGAGCTCGAGCTCGACCTGCCGGACACCATCCGCAGCACCGCCGCCAATGCCGGCTATCTGGACATCAAGATGGTTCCGGAGCGGCACAACAACGTCAAGGTGCTGCTGCTGATGGACGTGGGCGGCACCATGGACGAGCACATCAAGCGCGTCGAAGAGCTGTTCTCGGCCGTGAAAAGCGAGTTCAAGCACCTGGAGTTCTACTACTTCCACAACTGCGTCTATGACTACATGTGGAAAAACAACCGCCGCCGCTTCGCCGAGAAGTTCGACACCTGGGACATCATCCGCAAGTACAACAAGGACTACAAGCTGATCTTCGTGGGCGACGCGACCATGAGCCCCTACGAGATCCTGCAGCCCGGCGGCAGCGTGGAATACAACAACGAGGAGGCTGGCGCCGAGTGGCTGCAGCGCCTGACCCACGCCTTTCCGCGCTTCGCCTGGATCAACCCCGAACCGCAAGGAGTGTGGCAATACCGCCAGAGCATCAGCGTGATCCAGCAGTTGATGAGCGACCGCATGTACCCTTTGTCACTCAAGGGCCTGGAAGACACCATCCGGCTGCTGTCAAAATAGGCCTATGCTCCAGCCCTCACCCGCACAAGCGCCGGCCCTCTGGTCGGCGTTTTTTTTGACCACGACGATGCTGCTGTCCGGTTGCAGTCTGCTGCCGTCCAAAGAAAAATCCCAGGATGCCCTGGCCGCCAGCAGCGCTTCCGGCGTCGCCAGCTTCGCCCTGGAAGTCCAGGCGCCCGATGAGGTGCGCGAACTGCTGGAAAAGCACATGGAACTGCAGCGCTTTCGCCAGCTGCCCGACCTCAAGCGCCGCGAGCTGTCACGCCTGCTGGGCGCGGCCGACGGCAACATCCGCAACCTGATAGGCACGCTGGGCTATTTCAGCCCGACGATTTCGCTGGAAATCCAGGATGCTGCCGAAGACGCGGCAGTGCCCTACACCGTGATCGTCCACGTCGATCCCGGCCCGCCGGCCCATGTGGAACGGTCGCAGGTGACGTTTTCCGGCCCCACGGCCGACGATGCCGCAGGCGCGGCGCAGCGCGCCCAGATACAGCAGCAGTGGCCGCTCGCGCCCGGCCAACGCTTCACCCAGGCCGCCTGGGGCAGCGCCAAGAACCAGGGGCTGCGCAACCTGCACGCCCACCGCTACCCCACGGCGGCCATCGCCCACAGCCAGGCCGACATCGACGCCGACACGCAGACCGCCGAGCTGGACGTGACCTATGCGCCCGGCCCGGCCTATACGTTCGGCCCGCTGCGCATAGACGGCGGCAAGCGCTACGACACGCAAGGCACGAGCCGCATCGCGCGCCTGCCCGAAGGCCGGGAATACGCCCAGCAGGATTTGCTCGATGCCCAGCAGCGACTGGCCAGCAGCGGCTACTACGACTCCGTCTTCCTCACGCTGGACACCAGCGCCGCCCGGTCCGGCGACACCCACATCACCGCGCCGGTAATCGCCCAGGTGCGCGAAGCGCAGTTGCAAAAATGGGTGCTGGGCGTGGGCGCGAGCACCGACACCGGCGCTCGCCTGAGCGTGGACCACATCAACAACCGCCTGCCCGGCATCGGCTGGCGCGCGGTCACCAAGCTCCATGTCGACAGCAAGAACCCGCTGCTGTCGTCCAACTGGACCGCCTTGCCCGCGGAATCCGGCTGGGCCTGGTTTGTCGGCGCCAAGGCCGAGCGCGAGCAAACCGGCGACTTCGACACCACCAGCCTGCGACTGCGCACGGGCCGCATCCGCAGCGAAGACCACATCGACCGCAACTACTACCTGCAGTACGACTACGCGCGCCAGCAAGGCACGGAGGCCCCGCCGTCGGCCTCGGCCATCACCGCCAACTACGGCTGGACCGGCCGCTACTTCGACAACCCGACGACACCCACATCCGGCTTCGGCTTTGCCTGGGAAGTCGGCGCCGGCACGACGCTGACGCCGGAGCGCGAGCCCTTCGGCCGGGTCTCGGCCCGCTGGCTCACGCTGATCGGGCTGGGCGAGCGCGACGCCATCACCCACCGCCGCGGCCGGCTGGCACTGCGTGCCGCGGGCGGCGCCGTGATCGCCCGCCAGGACGTGGAGATTCCCGTCACCCAGCTGTTCCTCACCGGCGGCGACACCACGGTGCGCGGCTACAGCTACCAATCCATCGGTGCGCGCACCAACAACGGCCAGGTCACGGGCGGGCGCTACATGGCTTCGGGCAGCGTCGAATGGCAGCGCCCCATCACCGTGCGTGGCAACACCAGCGACTGGGAAAACACGCTGTTCCTCGACGCCGGTACGGTCACCGACCACACCAACGCGCTGACCGTGCGCGCGGGCGTAGGCACCGGCATCCGCTGGCGCAGCCCCGTCGGCCCGGTCCAGGCCGATCTCGCCTATGGCGTTCAAACCCACCGCCTGCGCCTGCACTTGCGCCTGGGCTTTACTTTCTGATCCATGGCCGAGCCGACTGCATCCCCTTCCCCCTCTCCCGCCTCCACCCCTGCGGCCCGGGCCGAACGCCGCCGCTGGCGGCGCGCCTGGCGCGCGCTCGCCGGCCTGCTGATCACCCTGCTGCTGGTATTCGTTGTCGCGCTGGGCAGCATCTGGTGGTGGGCCGGCCAGGCCGACTCGCTGGCCACGCTGATCACCCGCGTCGCCCGCTGGCTGCCCGAAGGACAGTCGCTGGAAGCGCGCGACGTGTCCGGCACGCTGCGCCAGGGCGGCCACATCGGCTGGCTGCGCTGGCGCGGCCCCACGCTCACGGTGGAAGTCGAAAAAACCGACATAGCCTGGCGCCTGCAGCCGCTGCTGCGCCGTGAAGTGCAGGTGGGCGAACTGCATGCCCAGCGCCTGGAAATCACCAGCACGCCCAATCCTGACGAGACCCCGACCGAGCCCTTGCAGCAGCTGCGCCTGCCGCTGCGCATCCAGCTGCCTTTCCAGATCGACCAACTGGTCTGGAACGGCACGCCGCGCGCCGAGATCCAGCAGCTCCAGGGCAGCTACCGCTACGACGGCAGCCAGCACCACCTCGACGTGGACCGCCTGAACTGGGCCGACGGCAGCTACCGCGCCCAGTTGCAACTGCAGGGCGACGCGCCCATGGCACTGCAGGCCCAGCTGTCCGGCCGCCTGGAAGCGCCCATTCCCGGTCAGGAGCGCCGCCAAACCATAGACGCCGCGGTCCAGATCAAAGGCACGCTGGCCACCGAAGCGGCCCGCCTGGAAATCACGGCCGACGCCAAGGCCCCCAGCGACAGCTCGGCCCAGGCCCCCAGCGCCCATGCCACGGCCGTCGTTCGGCCCTGGCTGGCGCAGCCGCTGGAATCGGCCCAGGCCACGTTCCAGCAATTCGACGTGGCCAGCTTCTGGCCCCAAGGACCTCGCACCCTGCTCGCCGGCAGCCTGCAGGCCGGCCCCGAAGCCGACGGCAGCTGGGCCCTGCAAACCCAGCTGCAAAACGCCCAGCCCGGCCCCTGGGACCAGCAGCGCCTGCCCCTGGACAAGCTCCAGGCCCAGGCCCGCTATGCCGAAGGCATCTGGGAACTGCGCGAATCCCGCATCGACGTAGGCGCCGGCCATCTGGCCGTGCAAGGCCGCTTCACGCCTGCAACCCAGACCGTGGAAGGCCGCGCTGAGGTGGAGCAGCTCAACCCGGCCGACCTGTTCAGCACGCTGGACGCCGCCCCGCTGAGCGGCCATCTGCAGGCCACGGCCCACGAAGACCAGCGCGTGGCTTTTGTCGCCGCGCTGCAGGCCGCGCGCCGCACGGCCGGCAAGCCCACGCCGCTGGGCCTGCAAAGCCTGGCCGCCAAGGGCGAATGGCAGGCGCCCTGGCTGCGCTTGAGCGAGCTCAACGTCCAGGCACTGCAAGCCAGCCTGCGCAGCAGCCGGCTGGAAGTCGACACCAAAACCCTGCAGGTCACGGCCCGCGCCCAGGCCCAGGTGCCTGGCGGCAAGCTCGATGTCGACGGCCGACTGGGCCGCGAAGACGGCGCGGGCAAGGCCGATCTGTCCATCGCTTCGGCCCCGGCCCTGCTGCAATGGCTGCGCAGCCTGCCCGCCATGGCCGACCCGCTGCCCGGCGCCAGCCTCGAAGGCCAGGGCCAGCTCGCCCTGCAATGGCAAGGCGGCTGGGGCCGTCTGCTGCAGCGCTTGCAGGCGCCCGCGGGCCAGTTGCCCGCCGCCGCCTCGGGCCTGCAACTCCAGGCCCAGCTGACCGTGCCCACCCTGCGCTATGTGCCCAAGGGCGACAAGGCCAGCGCCCTGACGCTGCAAGGGCTCAACCTCCAGCTCAAGGGCACGCCCGAGCAGGCGCAGATCCAGCTCCAGGGCAAGGGCCAGCAAGGCGAGCAAAGCCTGCAGCTGAACACCGCCTTGCAGGCCGGCCTGTCCACGCTGCGCAGCGGCGCCGCCACCGACTGGCAGGCACGCATCGCCAGCCTGCAGGCCCAGATCGAACTGGGCAAGCAATTCCCCGGTCCCTGGGCGCTGCAACTGCAGTCGCCCCTGACGCTGGGCCAGAGCAGCCCCGGCCAGACCGTGCGCAGCACGCAGTTCCAGGCCGGTGCCAGCGCCTTGACCGTGACACCGCCCGCGCCCTACCAGGGCCAGGCCCGCATCGAATGGCAGGCCACCACCGCACGCGCCCTGCCCAAGGGCCAATGGGGCCTGCAGACCCAGGGCAAGCTGCTGTCCGTGCCCCTGGCCTGGGTCGATGCCCTGGGCGTCAAAGGCCAGGACGGGCCACTGACCAAGGCCGGCATCGGCGGCGACCTGCGGCTCAACGGCGACTGGAAAATCGACACCACCGGCCCCAAGTTGCAGGCCAGCGCCACGCTGGAGCGCGCCGACGGCGACATCCGCATCGCCATCGATGACGGCAACACCACGACCATCGTGCGCAGCAGCGGCCCTTCGGCCGACAAGGCCGACGGCGCCCCTCGCCCCCGCGCCCTGACCTCGCGCAGCGCGGGCATGCGCGCCCGCATCAAGCAGGCCCAGCTGCGCCTGCAGGCCCAGGGCGACGAAGTCGTGGCCCAGCTCGACTGGGACAGCGAACGCGCAGGCAACGTCAAAGCCCAACTCAGCAGCCGCATGGCACGCAGCGACGACGGCTGGACCTGGCCCGAGGACGCGCCGCTGGCCGGCAAGATCACGGCCCAGATGCCCGACGTCGGCATCTGGTCGCTGTTTGCACCGCCAGGCTGGCGCGCCTCGGGCAACTTCAACGCCGACGCCACGCTGTCGGGCAGCCGCCTCGATCCGCGCTGGCAAGGCACGCTGCAAGCCAACCACCTGGGCATCGCTTCGCTGCTCGATGGCGTGGACCTGAGGAACGGCCACCTCAAGGGCAGCTTCGGCGGCAACCAGCTCAATATCACCGAGCTCCGATTCGAAGGCGGCCAAGGCAGCAGCGCGCGCATTCTGGGCTATAGCGGCAACCTCACGGCCGCCCCGACCGACGGCGGCGAACTACTGGGCACGGGCAGCATCCGCTGGGACAAGGCCGGCCAGGGCGAAGGCTCGGGCCTGCACATGCAGTTCGACGCCGAAGCCCGCAAGCTGCAGGTGCTGGTGCGCGCCGACCGCCAGCTCAGCGTGTCCGGCAAGCTACAGGCCAAGCTCGACCAGGGCCAGTGGGTGCTGCGCGGCAAGCTGGTCACCGACCGCGCCGCCATCCTGCTGCCCGAAGACTCGGCCCCGTCGCTGGATTCCGACGTGGTCGTGCGCTCGGCCGCATCGCGCAAGGCGCAGCAGGAAGCCCAGGCCCGTCAGGCCAGCGCCCAGGCCCAGACCGCCAAGCTGCCCGACATCGCCGTGACCCTGGACCTGGGCCGAGATTTCGCCTTGCAAGGCTTCGGCATCACCACTCGGCTGGTCGGCCAGCTCGACGTGCTCGGCCCCCTGCTGCCGGGCGGGCCGCCGCGCATCACCGGCGAAGTGCGCACCGAGCAGGGCCGTTACCGCGCCTGGGGCCAGTCGCTGGATGTGGAAACCGGCATCGTGCGTTTCAACGGCAGCTACGACAACCCGTCGCTGGACATTCTGGCCATACGCCCGAACATCACCGTGCGCGCCGGCGTGCAGGTCACGGGCTCGGCCAGCGACCCGCGCGTGCGCCTGTACTCCGACCCGGAAATGCCCGACGCTGAAAAACTCTCCTGGGTGGTGATGGGCCGCGACCCGTCCGCGGGCGGCGCCGAAGCCGCGCTGCTGCAGCAAGCCGCCCTGGCCCTGCTCAGCGGCGGCGGCTCCAGCGAGAACTTCGCCGGCCGCGTGGGCCTGGACGAAATCGGCTTCAAGGGCCCGAGCAGCAGCGACAGCACCGCCGAAGGCGCCGCACTGACGCTGGGCAAGCGCCTGTCCAAGGACTTGTACGTCACCTACGAACAAAGTCTGTCGGGCGCCATGGGCACGCTGTACATCTTCTACGACCTGTCGCGCCGCCTCACGCTGCGCGGCCAGACGGGCGAGAAAAGCGCCATCGACTTGATCTACACGGTGCGCAAGGATTGAGCGCGAAGCGCCCGGATGCCGGCTTGTGTCGGTTTCGCGGCGCTGCACCCGCTTACAATAACGCCGCGTCTCCTCATAGTTCAATGGATAGAACGAGTGCCTCCTAAGCGCTAGATGCAGGTTCGATTCCTGCTGAGGGGACCAATGAACACCCCCGGATAGTCTCAAAACCCGTATGCTTTCTGGCATGGCGGGTTTTTTGTTATCTCACGCCCTCTAACACCGTGACATGACAGACCAAAAGCCGCTGCTACGTTCAACGGCATCTGCGCATGGACTACTCTTGGCCACGTTATGTCCCCAGCGTGAGCGTCGAAGTGGTCCACATCCTGTGCACACATACATTTTCGCGACGACTTCATGGCAATCAAAAAATCCGAGCTTTACTCTTCTCTCTGGTCATCCTGTGATGAACTGCGCGGCGGCATGGATGCCAGCCAGTACAAAGACTATGTGCTGGTGCTGCTGTTCATCAAATACGTCAGCGACAAGTACGCCGGTCAGCCCTTCGCACCGATCACGATCCCGACAGGTGCCAGCTTTGCCGATATGGTGGCGCTCAAGGGCCGCACCGACATTGGCGACCAGATCAACAAGCGCATCGTCGGCCCGCTGGCCGCAGCCAACAAGCTGGCTGACATGCCAGACTTCAACGATGCCACCAAGCTGGGCACCGGCAAGGAGATGGTCGACCGGCTCACCAACCTGATCGCCACCTTTGAAAATCCTGCGCTGGACTTCTCCAAGAACCGCGCCGATGGCGATGACATTCTGGGCGATGCCTACGAATACCTGATGCGCCACTTCGCCACCGAAAGTGGCAAGAGCAAGGGTCAGTTCTACACCCCGGCCGAAGTCAGCCGCATCATGGCCAAAATCATCGGCATTGGCAGTGCACACACCACCAACGCCACCACGGTATACGACCCGACATGCGGGTCGGGCTCGCTGCTGCTGAAAGTGGGAGACGAAGCATCGGCCAAGGTCACGCTCTACGGCCAGGAAAAAGACTCGGCCACCAGCGGTTTGGCGCGCATGAACATGATCCTGCACGACAACCCCACGGCAGAAATCCGCCAAGGCAACACCTTGGCCGACCCCAAATTCAAGGCCGACCTGAACGGTCAAGACGTACTCAAGACCTTTGACTACGTAGTGGCCAACCCGCCGTTCTCCGACAAGCGCTGGAGCACCGGCATTGATCCACTGAACGACCCCTATGGCCGGTTCGACACCTTTGGCGTGCCGCCCGACAAGCAAGGCGACTTCGCCTACCTGCTGCACATAGTGCGTTCGCTCAAAAGCACAGGCAAAGCCGCGTGCATCTTGCCGCACGGCGTGCTGTTTCGTGGCAACGCCGAAGCTGACATTCGCAAGAACCTGATCCGCCACGGTTATATCAAGGGCATCATCGGCCTGCCTGCCAACCTCTTCTACGGCACCGGCATTCCGGCCTGCATCATCGTCATCGACAAAGAAGATGCGCAGGCACGCAAGGGCATCTTCATGGTGGACGCCAGCAGCGGCTACATGAAAGACGGCCCCAAGAACCGCCTGCGCGAGCAAGACATTCACCAAATCGTCGATGTGTTCTCCAAGCAGCTCGACACACCCAAGCTGGCCCGCATGGTCAGCCTCGATGAGATCGAGAAGAACGACTTCAACCTGAACCTGCCGCGCTACATCGACAGCAGCGTGCCCGAAGACCTGCAGGACATTGCAGGCCACCTACAGGGCGGGATTCCTACGGCAGATGTGGATGCGCTGCAGCCTTACTGGGCTGTTTGTCCGCAACTGCGCCAGACGCTGTTCACGGCGCTGCGCCCCGGCTACCTGTCGTTGACAGTGGACAAGACCGCCATCAAGCCCGCCATTTACCAGCACCCGGAATTCGCCACCTTCATCGGCCGGATGAACCGCTTGTTTGCCGATTGGCAGGCCCAAAGCACGCCAACGCTCAAGGCCTTGCAACCGGGCTTTCACCCCAAGCAGCTCATTGTCGACCTGTCCGAAGACCTACTCGCTCACTACACCGGCCAGCCGCTCATCGACGCTTATGCGGTCTACCAGCATCTGATGGACTACTGGGCCACCACCATGCAGGACGATGCCTACATGATCGCCGCCGACGGCTGGTATCCGGTGATCGAGGAGAAGAAGAACAAGGACGGCAAAGTCACCAAAACCTTGGACAAGGGCTGGGCCTGCGACCTGGTACCCAAGGCGCTGATCGTGGCGCGCTATTTCTCCGAAGACCAAGCCGCCATAGACGAGTTGATGGCCGACCTCGACAGCGTCACGGCCCAGCTCACCGAACTGGAAGAAGTGAGATAGCCCCTTGATTCCCCAGCCCCGTCCTGTCGCTTATCTTTAGAGATA
>JAMNYN010000653.1 GCA_023622805.1 Pseudomonadota bacterium
GATGCGCGGCGCACGCTGAGCCATCCCCCCCTACAACCACAAGAGGAGACGCGACATGCAGAGGACTTTGATGGCCGACCTGACCCGCTGGACCGTTGGCATCGCCCTGGGAGGCATGGCCGCCAGCGCCCTGGCCCAGGCCGAGGCGCCCAAGTACGGCGGCACCCTCAACGTGGCCACCGCCAGCACGGCCGTGACCACGCTGTCGTGGGATCTGGCCGACTGGCAGGCAACGCTGCAAACGCGTGACACCGGCCAGTTCTACGAGCAGCTGTTCTCTGTCGATCTCTCCAAGGCCAAGAGCCGCGGCGGCAAGTACCCGTTCACCATCAGCGGCTGGCAGCCCACCGACGCCATGCGCGGCGAACTGGCCGAAAGCTGGGCCTGGACCACGCCGCTGACGCTGGAAGTCAAGCTGCGCAAGGGCGTGAAGTTCCCGGCCAAGACCGGCGTGATGGCCGAGCGCGAACTGGTGGCCGAGGACGTGGTCTACCACTTCAACCGCATGAACGCCAGCGCCAAGCGCACGCAGAACTACTACGACCATATCGACAAGGTCGAAGCCAAGGACAAGCAGACCGTCGTCTTCAACTTCAACAAGTTCATCGCCGACTGGGACTACCGCTTCGGCAACGGTTTCTTCTCCGGCATCATGCCCAAGGAAGTGGTCACGGCCGGCGCCGGCAACTGGAAGAACGCCAACGGCACCGGCCCGTTCATGCTGACCAATGTGGCCCAGGGCAATGCGCTGACGTTCAGCAAGAACCCCATCTACTGGGACAAGCTGACGCTGGCCGGCAAGGACTACCAGCTGCCCTTCGTCGACCAGGTGGTGCACCGCGTCATCAAGGATGAATCCACGCAGCAGGCGGCGCTGCGCACCGGCAAGCTCGACATCCTGTCCTCCATTTCCTGGGAAGCGGCCAGGGAGCTGAAAAAGACCTCGCCCCAGCTGAAGTGGAACCGCTGGCTGACCCCCGCCGCCACCCGCGTGGCCTTGCGCATGGACAACAAGCCGTTCAACGACCTGCGCGTGCGCCGTGCGCTCAACCTGGCGGTGAACAAGCAGGAAATCGTCGACAAGTTCTACGGCGGCGATGCCGAGCTGTTCACCTTCCCCATGCACCCGGACTACATCGGCTACCACCAGCCGCTCAAGGAGCAGCCGGCCTCGGTGCAGGAGCTGTTCAAATACGACCCGGCCAAGGCCAAGAAGCTGCTGGCCGAAGCCGGCTACCCGAACGGCCTGGCGTTCAAGGTCCAGGTCTGCACCTGCAGCCCCGAGCAGATGGAGCTCATGCCCCTGGTGGCGGCCTACCTCGAAGGCGTGGGCGTGAAGATGGAAATCGTGCCCATGGAATACGGCGCCCACCTGTCCGCCATGACCAGCCACACCAACGGCGCGGGCTATGTGACCGCCATTCCCGACGTCAATCCCACCACCTCCTTGCGCATCAACTTCGGCAAGGGCCAGGTCTACAACGCGCCCATGGCCGACGACCCAAAGTTCGACGCCGCCGTGGCCGAAGCCAACTCCGAGCGTGACGAGACCAAGCGCCAGCAGATGCTGCGAGGGCTGACCAGCCAGGCACTGGACCAGGCGTCGGCCATCTGGCTGCCCGCGGCCTACCGCTACACCGCCTGGTGGCCCTGGGTGAAGAACTACGGCGGCGAGATGTACGTGGGCGCGGGTCGCTTCGCGCCCATCCACGCCCAGCTGTGGATAGACCAGGATCTGAAGAAGAAGATGGGCAATTGAGTCCCGCGGCGCAAGCCGCTGGCTCGACTTGCAACCCTTGACCCGGCCCGGGAGGACAAGCCATGGCAGAACCTGTGCTTCAAGTCAGAAACCTGACGACGCGCTTCAAGACCGAGCGCGGCGTGGTCACCGCCGTCGACGACGTTTGCTTCGACGTACACGCCGGCGAGACGCTGGCCATCGTCGGCGAGTCGGGCTCGGGCAAGAGCGTGACGGCGATGTCCATCCTGCGCCTCATTCCCACGCCGCCCGGGCGCATAGAGCAGGGCGAAATCCTGTTCGACGGCCAGGACCTGCTGCAGCTCGACGACGCGCAGATGCGCAAGATCCGCGGCAACCGCATCGCCATGATCTTCCAGGACTCGATGGCTTCGCTCAACCCCTCGCTGACCATAGGCAAGCAGATCGCCGAGCCTATCCAGCTGCACCGCGGTGCCAGTTGGGACGAGGCCTACGACCAGGCGCGCGACTTGCTGAGCATGGTGCAGATCCCGGATGCGCAAAGCCGGCTGTCCGCCTACCCGCACCAGTTCTCGGGCGGCATGCGCCAGCGCGCGATGATCGCCATGGCCCTGGCCTGCGAGCCCCGGCTGATCATCGCCGACGAGCCGACCACGGCGCTGGACGTGACGGTGCAGGCCCAGATCCTGGACCTGCTCAAGGATCTGACGCACAAGGCCCGGACCGCCATGATTCTGATCACCCACGACATGGGCGTGGTGGCGCGCTACGCCGACCGCGTGGCCGTGATGTATGGCGGCCGCATCATCGAGCAAGGCCCCGTGCGCGAGATTTTCCAGCGGCCCCAGCACCCCTATACCCAGGGCCTGCTGGCCTCGATCCCGCGCATAGACAGCGACCCCGACGCGCCGCTGCCGGCCATCGAAGGCATGCCGCCCGACCTCTCGGCACTGCCCCCGGGCTGCGCCTTCGCGCCGCGCTGCCCCAAGGCGGGCCACCGCTGCGAAAGCAGCCGGCCCGCGCTGACCGCCACCAGCGCCGACCACGCCAAGGCCTGCTTCCTCGCCTGACCACCGCGCCAACCCAACTTCGAGTACGCCCCATGGAAGACATCCTCACCGTCGAGAACCTGAAGATCCACTTCCCCGTCATGCAAGGCCTGATCTTCAAGAAGCCGGTGGCCACCGTCAAAGCCGTGGACGGCGTGTCCTTCTCGGTCAAGCGCGGCGAGACGCTGGGCGTGGTGGGGGAAAGCGGCTGCGGCAAGTCCACCACCGGACTGGCCCTGATGCACATGCTGCAAGCCACCAGCGGCCGCATCCTGTTCGAAGGCCAGGACCTGGCCGGCTACAGCCGCGCCCAGGTCAAGCAGTTCCGGCGCCGCGTGCAAATGGTCTACCAGGACCCCTACGGCTCGCTGAATCCGCGCATGAAGGTCAAGAGCATCATCGGCGAGCCGCTGGAAGTGCACGGCCTGGCCAAGAACCGCCAGCAGTACGACCAGCGCGTCGCCGAGCTGCTGCGCATGGTGGGCCTGCTGCCGGACATGGCCGAGCGCTATGCCCACGAGTTCTCGGGCGGCCAGCGCCAGCGCATAGGCATTGCGCGCGCCCTGGCGCTGGAGCCCAGCCTGATCATCTGCGACGAACCGGTCTCGGCGCTGGACGTGTCCATACAGGCACAGGTCATCAACATCTTCAAGAGCCTGCAAAAGCGCCTGGGCCTGACCTATGTCTTCATCGCCCACGACCTGGCCGTGGTGCGCCACATCAGCGACCGCATCGCCGT
>JAMNYN010000535.1 GCA_023622805.1 Pseudomonadota bacterium
TGCGCCCCTCGCCCGACGACGTGTTCATCGGCAGCCCGCCCATGGCGTTCACTTTCGGGCTCGGCGGCCTGCTGCTGTTCCCCATGAAGTTCGGCGCGTCCACCGTGCTGCTGGAGAAAGCCTCGCCCGCGCAACTGCTCGAAGGCATTCGCGACCATGGCGCCAGCGTGCTGTTCACCGCGCCCACGTCCTACCGCGCCCTGGCCGCGCAGGGCGAAGCCCTCCGCGCCGGCACGCTGCGCCGCTGCGTCTCGGCCGGCGAAGCGCTGCCGGCCGCCACGCGCACGCTGTGGCACGAAGCCACCGGCCTCGAACTGATCGACGGCATAGGCTCGACCGAAATGCTGCACATCTTCATTTCGGCCGACGAGTCGCAGTCCCGGCCTGGCGCCACCGGCAAGCCCGTGCCCGGCTACCAGGCGCGCGTGGTCGACGCCGAGGGCCGGCCGCTGCCGCCGAACACCGTCGGCCATCTGGCCGTGCGCGGCCCCACGGGCTGCCGCTATCTCGACGATCCGCGCCAGGCGCAATACGTGCAAAACGGCTGGAACCTCACCGGCGACGCCTACCTGGTCGACGATGACGGCTATTTCCACTACCAGTCGCGCACCGACGACATGATCATTTCGGCGGGCTACAACATCGCCGCCTGCGAGGTGGAAGAGGCCTTGCTGCTGCACCCCGCGGTCGCCGAGTGCGCGGTGATAGGCGTGCCCGACGCGGAGCGCGGCCAGATCGTGAAAGCCTTCGTGGTGTTGCGCCCAGGCCAGGAAGCCGGCGCCGACACCGCGCGCACGCTGCAGGACTTCGTCAAGCAGACGGTGGCGCCCTACAAATACCCGCGGGCCGTGGAATTCCTGCCGGCCCTGCCGCGCACGGAGACCGGCAAGCTGCAGCGCTTTCGCCTGCGGCGTCCGGGCGACGGCTCCTGAGCCCGGGCAAAGAGAATTACCCATGACGACTCCTTTTGCTGCCTGCACCCGGCCCACCGTGTTCGAACGACCGCTGCGCATCCGTTTTGCGCATTGCGATCCCGCGGGAATCGTCTTCTTTCCCCAGTATCTGGTGATGCTCAACGGCCTGGTGGAAGACTGGTGCACCGACGGCCTGGGCGTGAACTACAGCGAGCTGCTCACCACGCGGCGCATAGGCTTGCCCATCGTGCGCCTGGACTGCGAGTTCCGCGCCATCAGCCGCATGGGCGACGACGTGACGCTGGGCCTGGCGGTAGAGCGCGTGGGCCGCAGCTCCCTGACGCTGGCCTTGCACTGCCGCTCCGGCACGCAGCAGCGCATGCGTTCGCGCCAGGTCCTGGTCACTACCGATCTCGATACCCATCAAGCCCGCGCCCTGCCAGACGATATGCGCGCGGCGCTGGACCGGCTACCTCAGGCCTAGCCTCCTTGTTTGATTTTTTACCGGAGACCTTCACATGAAAACCCTTCTTCCTCCAGGCTGGCCCCGCCCTCGCGGCTACGCCAACGGCGTGACCGCGCGTGGCCGCATGGTGTTCGTGGCCGGCATGATTGGCTGGGATGCCGACGGCGTGTTCCACACCGACGACCTGGCCGAACAGGCGCGCCAGGCCCTGCTCAACGTCGTGGCCGTACTGACCGAAGGCGGCGCCAAGCCGGAACACATCGTGCGCATGACCTGGTATGTGACCGATCGCAAGGCCTACGTGGCGGCCTATCCCGAAATCGGCAAGGCCTTCCGCGAAATCATCGGCAGTTTCAATGCGACCATGACCGCGGTGGAAGTCTCGGGCCTGATCGAGGACCGCGCAAAAGTCGAGATCGAAGTCACGGCCGTCATTCCGGATTGAACCCAGCCGCCGGCAGGCCCGGCGGTTTCCTGGTTCAGTAGGTCTCCAGGTGCAGCCGCCCCTCATTTTTCAGCCGCGCGGCCAGCGTTTCCCAGTGCTGGCCGGCCTCCTGGGCCACGTCGCGCAGCGCCAGGATCACCCCCTCTTCCATGCTCTTGAGCCCGCAGACATAGAAATAGGTCTGGCCGTCGCCCAGCATCTGCGCCAGGTCGGCTGCGCGCTCGCGCAGCAGGTCCTGGACATAGCGCCGCGGCTGGTCCGGCTTGCGCGAAAACGCCAGGTTGATGTCGATGAAGTCCTTGGGCAGGCTTTGCAGCGGCCCGAAATACGGCAGCTCCTGCGGCGTGCGCGCGCCGAAGAACAGCATCAGCTTGCCGCCTTCGAATTTCTCGCTCTTGCGCAGGCGCCGGCGCCATTCGGTCATGGCCCGCATCGGGGCACTGCCCGTTCCGGTGCAGATCATGACGATGTTGGACTTGGGGTGGTTGGGCATGAGGAAGCTGCTGCCGAACGGGCCGACCACGGTCACCGTATCGCCCACCTGGAGTTCGCACAGATAGTTGGACGCCAGCCCGCGCACGGCCTGGCCTTGCGGGTCCTGGGTGACGCGCTTCACGGTCAGCGACAGGTTGTTGTAGCCCGGCCGCTCGCCGTTGCGCGCGCTGCTGACCGAGTACTGGCGCGCGTGGTGGGCCTTGCCCAGCGCGTCCGTGCCCGGCGGCACGATGCCTATGGACTGCCCTTCCAGCACGGGAAACGGCAGCGTGCCGAAATCCAGCACGATGTGGTGCGTCTCGCTGTCGAAACCCGCCTCGGTGCAGTTGATGTTGCCGGTCACCGTGGCCGTCAGCGGCTTTTTCGCCGAGTAGAGATTGGTATAGGCATGGGCCGCCGACCACGGCGGCAGCTGGGCCCCGACGCTGGCGGAGGCGCTCTCGGGCGCGGCTGCGGGCGGCGCAACAACGCCCGCGGTTTCCGCGCCCTGCACTCCCGCCACCTCGTCCAGCTCGGGCGGCAGCACTTCCCAGCCGAACTGCTCCTCCAAGGAATAGGCGCGCGCGACAGGCAACGTGCGCCAGTTGTCGATGGAGCCCGTAGGACAGGGGGAAATGCAGTCCATGCAGCCGTTGCACACTTCCGCCTTGACCACGTAATTCTGGTCGTCATGGGTGATGGCGCCCACCGGGCAGGTCGCCTCGCAGGTGTTGCAGCGGATGCAGATTTCCGGGTCAATCAGGTGCTGCCTGATGACCGCCAAGGCTTCGAGCGTTTCCATCGCGTCATTCTTTCTTCAAAGGCTTGCTCTGCCCGGGATGGCGTTCAGCCAAACCGCACGTACTCGAAATCGATGGGCTGGCGGTTGATGCCCATCACCGGCGGCGCAATCCAGCCCGCGAACTTGCCGGGCTCGATCACGCGGCCCATCAGCGAGGCAACGAAGGCAAAGTCGTCGGAGGTGGGCAGCCACTCGCTCTTGCGCGCTTCCCATTCCATGGCGTTCACGACGCGGCCGTCGGGCGACATCTTGATGCCCGCCAGCGCGCCGATCTGGCGGTTGAAGGCCTTGTGCGGCACGGTCAGGCGCGTGGGGATGCCGGCCTTTTCCAGCACCTTGTTCCAGCGGTTCACGCCGGCCACCGAGTCCTTGATGAAGTCATCGCGCAGCACTTCGTTGAGCGCGTTGAGCATGGACACTTCCTTCTCCTGCAACTGTCCGTCCTTGACCTCCAACACCTTGTAGGTCTGGCCCTTGAGCTGGTGGTCGTCTTCGCGCTTGCCTTCTTCATAGCGGCCCTTGAGACCCGAGCTGTAGAAGATCGCGGCATTGCTCGACTGGTCGGCGCCGAACAGGTCGATGGTCACGCTGTAGTGGAAGTTCAGGTAGCGCTGGATGGTGCCCAGATCGATGGCGCCGGCCGCGCGCACTTTCAAGGCGTCGTCGGTCTTGAGCTCGTTCATGACGGCGGCCGTGCGTGCCAGCACGCGCGACACGCCACTCTCGCCCACGAACATATGGTGGGCTTCCTCGGTCAGCATGAACTTGGTGGTGCGCGCCAGCGGGTCGAAGGCGCTTTCGGCCAGCGCGGCGAGCTGGAACTTGCCGTCGCGGTCGGTGAAATAGGTGAACATGAAGAACGCCAGCCAGTCCGGCGTCTTCTCGTTGAACGCCCCCAGGATGCGCGGGTTGTCCTGGTCGCCCGAAGTGCGCTGCAGCAGCGCATCGGCTTCCTCGCGGCCGTCGCGGCCGAAATGCTTGTGCAGCAGGTAGACCATGGCCCACAGGTGGCGGCCCTCTTCCACGTTGATCTGGAACAGATTGCGCAGGTCGTACATGCTGGGCGCGGTCAGGCCCAGGTGGCGCTGCTGCTCCACCGAGGCCGGCTCGGTGTCGCCCTGCGTGACGATGATGCGGCGCAGGTTGGCGCGGTACTCGCCAGGCACGTCCTGCCAGACTTTCTCACCCTTGTTGTCGCCAAAATGGACCTTGCGCTCGGCGTCGCCGGGGTTGAGGAAAATGCCCCAGCGGTAGTCGCGCATCTTCACATGGCCGAACTGCGCCCAGCCCTGCGGGTCGACGCTGATCGCGGTGCGCAGATAGACATCGTGGTTGATCGAGCCTTCGGGGCCGACGCTGTCCCACCAGTTGATGAAGTTGGGCTGCCAGCCCTCCAGCGCGCGCTGCAGCGTGCGGTCTTCACCCAGGTTGACGTTGTTCGGGATCTTTTCGCTGTAGTTGATCGTGCTCACGGGAGTCTCTCCTTAAACGCGGTTGAAATCGAAGCCCACTTTTTCGCCCTTGCCGTAGAGCTTGAGCGCGCCCTTTTCGCCCACGGCATTGGGGCGCTGGAAAATCCAGTTCTGCCAGGCCGACAGCCGGCCGAACACGCGCGTGACCATGTTTTCCTTGCCCGCGAAGCGCAGGTTGGCCTCCAGGCCGGTCAGTGCATCGGGCGACATGGCCGCGCGCTCCTCGAGCGCCATGCGGATTTCATCGTCCCAGTCGATGTCGTCGGGCGCGGCCGTGATCAGGCCCAGCGCCAGGGCCGCGTCGGCGTCCAGCGGGCGCGCCATGGCGCCGCGCGCGGCGTCGAGCGGGCCGGTCTCTTCATAAAAGCGCCGCTGCAGCCGGCTTTGCTCGGTGACCATGGGCAGCAGGCCGAAGTTGAAGGCGTCCAGCGTGAGCCGCGGTGCGCGCTCGGCGTCGTCGGGCAGGGCCAGCATGTAGGTGCGGTCGGCCGCGAAGGCCAGTTCGGCCAGCATGCCGGCAAAGCACGATCCGGGCTCGATCAGCGCGAACAGCGAACGCGAGGAAACGTCCAGCCGCGCGAAAGTGCGCCGCAGCAGCCCCAGCGTCTGGCGCACAAGCCAGTAATCGCTGTGGGCGATGAGGCTGGCGTCCACGGCCAGCACCGCGGCGGCATCGCCTTCGGTCTTGAGCAGCCAGGTGCCAATGTCTAGTTCGCTGGTGCGCAGGTTCAGGATGGCGTCATCGAGCTGGCGCCCCATGGCCAGCGGCCACCATTGCGCACCCGCGGCCTGCATGCCGGCGGTGTCCGTGGGCTGCGCGGTCGTGGGAGCCTTGACGGTGAGCGTGGCCGTGCGCCGCGCACGGTCTATGGCCACGCTCACATGTTCGTAAGCAAAGCCATCGGCACTATCTTGCCGTTGCAGCGGTGTCAGCGCGATGCCTTGCACGGCCAGCGAGCGTCCGCCCGCGTCGCCGAGCTGGCGCGCGCGCTCCTGCACCTGGGCTTCGAACTGCGCGGGCTTGGCGATGGCGTCCACCAGGCGCCAGTCGACGGCGCGCTGGCCGCGCACGCCTTCTACGCTGGTGCAGAAGATATCGGCCAGGTCATGGCGCACCTTGCGCTTGTCGGTGACGCGCGTCAGGCCGCCCGTGCCGGGCAGCACGCCCAGCAGCGGCACTTCTGGCAGCGACACGGCCGACGACCGGTCGTCGACCAGCACGATCTCGTCGCAGGCCAGAGCCAGTTCATAGCCGCCGCCAGCGCAGGCGCCGTTGACGGCGGCGAGGAATTTCAGGCCTTCATGTTTGGAGGAGTCCTCGATGCCGTTACGCGTCTCGTTGGTGAACTTGCAGAAGTTCACTTTCCAGGCATGGCTGGACACGCCGAGCATGAAGATGTTCGCGCCGGAGCAGAAGATCCGCTCCTTGCCGCTGGTGACGATCACCGACTTGACCTGGGGGTGCTCGAAGCGCACGCGGTTCAAGGCGTCGTACAGCTCGATGTCCACGCCCAGGTCATAGCTGTTGAGCTTGAGTTTGTAGCCCGGGCGCAAGCCGCCGTCCTCGGCGATGTCCAGGGTGAGCCGGGCCGTCTCCCCTTCGGTGCTGAGCGTCCAGTGGCGGTACTGGTCGGGAGCGGTGCGGTAATCGACGCGGGGGGCTTCAGGCTTCTCGGACATGCAGTCTCCAATCAGAGCGGTAATTGCAACATAGTGCAGATCTTCAAGATGACCTGCATCATGCTGCATGATATTGCATACGTCAATCCCCGTGATTGGTTTTTATGAACTGGAGTGCATGCTGGGCGCAGCGCGCTCCCGCGGCCTCAGGGCGCGGCTTCGCTGACGGCGGCGCGCAGGGACGCGAACGCCTGCTCCAGCGTCTTGCCGCTGGTGTCCACGCGCAGGTCGGCCTTGGAATAGAACGCCGCGCGCCCATCCAGAATCCGGCGCAGGTCTTCCATGGCTTCGCGGCTGGCGGCCATGGGGCGCATGTCGCCCTGCGCGACCACGCGGCCCATGTGCTCTTCGGGCGCGGCCTGCAGCCAGACGGTGGTGCAATGGGCCAGCAGTTCGTTGAAGGTCGCCGGGTCGGACACGATGCCGCCGGGCGTGGCGATCACCGCCTCGCTGTAGATCTGCACCACTTCTTCCAGCGCACGGCGCTCGTAGCGGCGGTAGGCATTCGTGCCGTAAAGGTCATGGATCTCGCGCACGCTGCAGCCGGCGAGCTTTTCAATCTCCTGGCTCAGCTCGATGAAGGGCAGCTGCAAGGCCTCGGCCAGCAGATGGCCCAGCGTCGATTTGCCCGCACCGCGCATGCCTATCAGGGCGATGCGCTGTCCGCGCCCCGGATCGGCCGCGCCCGTGCCCAGCATCTCGCCGATGGCGATGCGCACCCGGCGCAGGTCGGCTTCCGGGCGGGACTCGAGCATCTCGCGGATCATCAACCATTCGGGCGAACGCGTGGTGACGTCGCCCAGCAGCTCCGCCATGGAGCAGTGCAGCGCGCCGGCCATCTGCTGCAGCACCAGGATGGACACATTGCCTATGCCGTATTCAAGATTGGCCAGGTGCCGCTCGGACACCTGGGCGGCCTGCGCCATGGCCTTGCGCGTGAGTCCACGCTGCGCCCGCAAGCTGCGCACGCGATCTCCCAATGCCACCAGCACCGGATTGCGCTCTTGCGCCGCTTCCTGAAGTTCCGCTTTTTCTGCTCTTTTGTTCATGGCCATTGCCTTTCCACGTGCCAGGCCGTCATGCCCCACTAGGACAAACACTTAACGTGCACTATATTGCTTGACACGAATTTCACCACCACCTATCGTAACCCTGAAGGCACGATAGTGCATATTCGAAAAACCTAGAGTTTAGGCCTCTTTGATCGGCCTGCCGACGTCGCACCACCATGAGCAAAAATGATTTTCACCGTCATCTCAGCGCGCTGACGGCAGCCATTGCACAGCGTCCTTTGGACGCCGCGCTGGACCAATGGCTGAACCAGCACCACGGCCCCGACAGCGACAGCTACCGCACGCTCCAGGCGCATTGCGAGGAAGGCGTGGCGCAGGGCTGGCTGTGTGATCGGGGCGCACCCAACCTGCGCTACGGCCGGGTGTTTGCGCCACAAGAGGCGCTGCATGGCTTTTCGGTCGACGTCGTCGACATGCAGGATATCGCCGGCCCCCACCACTCCCATCCCAACGGCGAGATCGACCTGATCATGCCGCTGGCGGGCCATGCCGCGACCTTCGACGGCCGGCCCGCGGGCTGGTGCGTCTATCCGCCCGGCAGCGCCCACCGTCCCACCGTGGCCCAGGGCCGCGCCCTGGTGCTCTACCTCCTGCCCCAGGGGCAAATCCAATTCACCAAGGCAGCGCAGCCATGACCACTTTGCTTCCCAACTACTTCGGCGGCCGCTGGCAGACCGGCACTGGCGCGGGCAGCGCACTGCACGATCCGGTGTCGGGCCAGGCCCTGGTGCGCGTCGATGCCACGGGGCTGGACCTGCCCGCGGGCTTTGATTTCGCGCGGCGCCAGGGCAGCGCGGGCCTGCAGTCCATGACTTACGGCGCGCGCGCCGCGCTGCTGACCCAGATCGCGCAGACCCTGCAAAAGCACCGCGATGCCTACTACGAGATCGCGACCGCCAACTCCGGCACCGTCAGGAACGACTCGGCCGTGGACATCGACGGCGCGATCTTCACCCTCGGCCAGTACGCCCGCTGGGGAGCCGCGCTCGGCGAGACATGCGCCTTGCGCGACGGCGATGCCGTCAAGCTGGACAAGGAGGGCCTGTTCCGGTCGCAGCACCTGCAAGTGCCGCGCACCGGCCTGGCACTGCTCATCAATGCCTTCAATTTCCCCGCCTGGGGCCTGTGGGAAAAGGCCGCGCCCGCGCTGCTGTCGGGCATGGCCGTGGTCGTCAAACCCGCGACCGCCACCGCCTGGCTCACGCAGCGCATGGTGCAGGACGTGGTCGATGCCGGCATCCTGCCGCCGGGCGCGCTGTCGGTCATCTGCGGCAGCGCCGCGGGTCTGCTCGACAATCTGCAGCCGTTCGACGTGCTGTCGTTCACGGGCTCGGCCGACACCGCGGCCCTGATCCGCAGCCATCCCGCGATTGCGCGCCATTCGGTGCGCGCCAACATCGAGGCCGACAGCCTCAACAGCGCGCTGCTGCTGCCGGACGCAGCGCCGGGCACGCCCGCCTTCGATCTGCTGGTGCGCGAAGTGGTGCGCGAGATGAGCGTCAAATCGGGCCAGAAATGCACGGCCATCCGGCGCATCTTCGTGCCCCAGGCCTTTTACGGGGCCGCCGCCGATGCCATAGCGGCCAAGCTCGCCAAGATCAGCACCGGCAACCCGCGCAACGAGGCCGTGCGCATGGGCGCCCTGGTCAGCCGGGAGCAGTACCAGTCCGTGCAGCAAGGCCTGCAGGCACTGAGCACGCTCACGCAAGTGCTGTATGACGGCCGCGCGCAGCCGCTGATCGACGCCGATCCCGCCATCAGCGCCTGCCACGCGCCCGTGCTGCTCGGCGCACGCGACGCCGATGGCGCCCAGGCCGTGCACGACCTGGAAATCTTCGGCCCCGTGGCCACGCTGCTGCCCTACCGCGACCTGGCGCATGCCCAGGCCCTGGCCGAGCGGGGCCAGGGATCGCTGGTCGCATCGCTCTACGGCGATGACGCGCAAATGCTGGCCGACAGCGCGCGCGCCCTGGCACGCAGCCACGGCCGCGTGCATGTGGTCACGCCCGCCGTGGCCCAGGTGCACACCGGCCACGGCAATGTGATGCCCATGTCGCTGCATGGCGGCCCGGGCCGCGCCGGCGGCGGCGCCGAACTCGGCGGCCTGCGCGCCCTGGACTTCTACCACCAGCGCACGGCGGTGCAAGCCAGCCCCGAAGTACTCCAGGCCCTGGGCCTGTGAAGCGCGGCACTTTGATTGGAAAAGCCATGAGCTCCTTGCCCGTGCCACCGACCGGCCCCTTCAACTTTGCCGAGCATCTGTTTGCGCTGCACCGCCAGCGCGGCGACCGCCTGGCCTATATCGATGACCGCGGCCCGCTGAGCTACGGCCAGCTCGAGCAGCGCGCGCGCCAACTGGCCAGCGCCTTGCAGGACTTGGGCGTGCGGCGCGAAGACCGGGTGCTGCTGTTGCTGCTGGACACGCACGACTGGCCCGTCACCTTCCTGGGCTGCCTTTATGCGGGCATCGTGCCAGTCGCGGTCAACACGCTGCTCACCGCCGACGACTACGCCTACATGCTGGAGCACAGCCGCGCCCAGATCGTCATCGCCTCGGGCGCCCTGCTGCCCACGCTGCGCACGGCCATGCAAAACGCGCGCCACGAAGTGCGCGCCACCATCGTGTCGCAGCCCGTGGCGGCCCTGGCCCAGGGCGATCTCGAATTCGAAGCCGCGCTGGCCGCGGCCAAGCCCCTGGCCCAGCCCGCGGCCACGGCCGGCGACGAGCCGGGCTTTTGGCTGTATTCCTCGGGCTCGACCGGCAAGCCCAAGGGCACGGTGCACACCCAGCTCAATCTCTGGTGGACCGCCGAACTGTTCGGCAAGCCGGTGCTGGGCCTGACCGAACGCGACGTGTGCTTTTCCGCCGCCAAGCTGTACTTCGCCTACGGCCTGGGCAACGCGCTGACCTTTCCGCTGTCCGTGGGCGCCTGCGTGGTGTTGATCGCCGAGCGGCCGACGCCCGAGGCCGTGTTCCAGCGCTGGACCGAACTGCAATGCCGGCCCACCGTGTTCTTTGGCGCGCCCACGGGGTTCGCCGGCATGCTGGCCTCGCCCCGGCTGCCCGCGCGCGACGCCGTGGCGCTGCGCATGTGCTCGTCGGCGGGCGAAGCGTTGCCGGCGGAAATTGCCCAGCGTTTCAAGCAGCATTTCGGCTGCGACATCATCGACGGCATAGGCTCGACCGAGATGCTGCATGTCTTCATCTCCAACCGCCCGGACGACGTGCGCTACGGCACCACCGGCAAGCCCGTGCCCGGCTACGAGATCGAGCTGCGCGACGAGCTGGGTGCGCCCGTGGCCGACGGCGAAGTGGGCGATCTGTTCATCCGCGGGCCCAGCGCCGCCTTGATGTACTGGGGCAACCGCGAGAAATCGCGCGAAACCTTCCAGGGCGGCTGGACCAAGAGCGGCGACAAGTACCAGCGCGACGCCGACGGCTACTACACCTATGCGGGCCGCAGCGACGACATGCTCAAGGTCAGCGGCATCTACGTCTCGCCGTTTGAAGTCGAGTCCACGCTGATGCAGCACCCGGCCGTGCTGGAGGCGGCGGTGATAGGCACGCCCGATGCCCAAGGGCTGACCAAGACCAAGGCCTTCGTGGTGCTCAAGGACGGACAGCAAGCCAGCGACGAGTCCCTCAAGGCCTTTGTCAAGGAACGGCTCGCGGCCTACAAGTACCCGCGCCAGATCGAATTCCTGGCCGAACTGCCCAAGACCGCCACCGGCAAGATCCAGCGCTTTCGTCTGCGCGAGCGGGAAGCCGGCAAATGAGCGACTTCGTCACCCTGCCCTGGGCCGGCCGCCAGATGCAGGTGGAATACGCCTGGCTCAACGCGGCCGGGCCCAAGGCCCCGCTCGTGGTGTTCCTGCATGAAGGCCTGGGCTCGCTGGCGATGTGGAAGGATTTCCCCGCGCGCCTGTGCAGCGCCGTGGGCGCGCGCGGCCTGGTGTTCTCGCGCCCCGGTTACGGCCGCTCCAGCGTGCGCACGGCCGCCGAGCCGCTGGATGTGGACTACATGCACCGCCAGGCCTATGAGGTCCTGCCCGCGCTGCTGGACGCGCTGGATATCGCCCAGCCGGTCTGGCTTTTCGGCCACAGCGATGGCGGCTCGATCGCGCTGCTGCATGCCGGGCGATTCGCGCCGCGCGTGGCCGGCCTGATTCTTCTGGCCCCGCATATCTTCGTGGAAGACATCACCACCGCGGGTATACGCCAGGCCAAGAACGGCTACGAAAGTGGCACGCTGCGCGACAGGCTTGCGCCCTACCACGACGATCCTGACCTGGCTTTCTGGGGCTGGAACCACATCTGGCTCAAGCCTGCGTTTGCGCGCTGGAACATCACCGACGAACTCGTCGATATCCGCTGCCCGGTGCTGGCGATCCAGGGGCTGGACGACGCGTACGGCACGCTGGCCCAGATTCGCGGCATCGCCGAACGTCTGCCGGCCACCCAACTGCTCGAGCTGCCGGAGTGCGGCCACTCGGCCCACCGCGACCAGCCCGAGCAGGTGATCGCCGCGACAAAAGCCTTTATCCACAACAGGAGACATGTATGAACCGTCCCATGAATCGCCGTACCGCCGTGGCCTTGACCGCCCTGACCCTGGCCGCCAGCGTGCAGGCCCAAGGCACCGAGAAGCTCAAGGTCGGGCTGATGCTGCCTTTCAGCGGCACCTATACGGCGCTGGGCGTGGCCATTGAAAACGGCTTCAAGCTCTTCGTGCAGGAACAAGGCGGCAAGCTGGCGGGCCGCGAGATCGAGTACGTGAAAGTCGACGACGAATCCGATCCCGCCAAGGCCACGGAGAACGTGAACAAGCTGATCCGGCGCGACAAGGTGGACGTCATCGTAGGGACGGTGCACTCGGGCGTGGCCATGGCCATGGCGCGCGCGGCCAAGGAAAGCAACACGCTGCTGATCGTGCCCAACGCGGGCGCGGACGCCGTCACGGGTGCCATGTGCGCGACCAACATCTTCCGCAGCTCCTTCTCCAACTGGCAGTCTTCCTACGGCATGGGCTCGGTGGCCGCCAAGCAGGAAAAAAAGAAGACCGCGATGACCATCACCTGGAAATACGCGGCCGGCGAGGAGATGACCACGGCCTTCAAGGAAGGCTTCGAGAAGGACGGCGGCAAGATCGTGAAGCAGCTCACGGTGCCTTTCCCCAACGTGGAATTCCAGGCCCTGCTGACGGAAATCGCGGCCGCCAAGCCCGATGCCGTGTTTGCCTTTTTTGCGGGCGGCGGCGCCGTGAAGTTCGTCAAGGACTACGCCGCCGCGGGACTGAACAAATCCATACCGCTGTACGGCTCGGGCTTTCTGACCGACGGCACGCTCGATGCCCAGGGCGACGCCGCGCAGGGCATCTTGACCACGCTGCACTATGCCGACGATTTGTCGCTGCCCAAGGACAAGGCGTTCCGCACCGCCTATGCGCGCAATTACAAGCTGCAGCCGGATGTCTATGCCGTGCAGGGCTATGACGCGGGGCAGATCCTGAAAGTGGGGCTGGACGCCGTCAAGGGCGATGTCAGCAAGAAGGCGGAATTCGCCGCGGCAGTGCAGAAGTCCACGTTCGACAGCCCGCGCGGCAGCTTCACCATGTCGCGCGCGCACAACCCCGTGCAGGACGTCTATCTGCGCAAGGTCGTGGGCAAGGAAAACCAGAAGGTAGGCATCGCCTCCAAGTCGCTGTCCGACCCGGCGCGCGGCTGCAAGCTCTGAGAGCGGCTGACACGCCCCTCGATAGTCCGCTGTCCTCGGCGTGGCGCCTGGCGCCACGCCCTCTTTCCTCTCGCTGGAGCCCCACTACGTGGACCTTGCCACCTTTCTTGTGCAGTGCCTCAACGCCGTCCAGTACGGCCTGCTGCTCTTTCTGCTGGCCTCCGGGCTGACGCTGATCTTCGGGATCATGGGCGTCATCAACCTGGCACATGGCAGCTTCTACATGCTCGGCGCGTATCTGGCGTTTGCGCTCTCGCCGCTGTTCGGCAACCATTTCCTCAGCATGCTGCTCACCGGCATGGTGCTGGCCGCGGTCTTTGGCTATGCGCTTGAATGGCTGTTCTTCAGCTACCTCTACCAGCGCGACCACCTGCAGCAGGTGTTGATGACTTACGGGCTGATTCTGGTGTTCGAGGAGCTGCGCTCCATGCTGGTGGGCAACGATGTGCACGGCGTGCCGATTCCCGCCTGGCTGTCGGGCAGCTTCTCGCTGGGCGGCATCATGCAGTACCCCTGGTACCGGCTGTTTGCCTCCGCGGCCTGCATCGTACTGGCGGTGGCCTTGTACGTGGTGGTCAACCGCACGCGGCTGGGCATGATGATCCGCGCGGGCGCGAGCAACCGCGACATGGTGCGCGGCCTGGGCATTGACATCCGGCGCCTGTACCGCGTGGTCTTTGCCGCCGGCGTGGCACTGGCGGCGCTGGCCGGCATGATTGCCGCGCCCATGGCCTCGGTCTACCCCAACATGGGCGCCAGTGTGCTCATCATCTGTTTCGTGGTCGTGGTCATCGGCGGCATAGGCTCGATCACCGGCGCGCTGGTGGCGTCGCTGCTGGTCGGCTTTGTCGATACTTTCGGCAAGGTGTTTTTTGCGGATCTCGCGGGCCTGGGCATCTACGTGCTCATGGCCCTGGTGCTGATCTGGCGGCCTGAAGGCCTGATGGGGCGACGCGCATGAACACCACCACGCTTTCCGTGCAAACCACACCCGCCGCGCGGCACCGCTGGGGCGCAAGCGCCTGGCTGCCCCTGCTGGTCCTGGTGGCGCTGGCCCTGGCCGGCTTTCTGCTGCAAGGCTACCCGGCCGACCTGGTGGTGAAAATCATGGTGCTGGCCATTTTTGCGTTGAGCTTGCAGCTGCTCGTGGGCATGACCGGCCTGGTCAGCCTGGGCCATGCGGCGTACTTCGGCGTCGGCGCCTATGTCACCGTGCTGGCCTCGGGCGAGGCCGGCGGCAACCTGTTCGTGCTGCTGGCGCTGAGCATGGGCGCGGCCGCGCTGTACGCTCTGGCCGTGGGCGCCTTGAGCCTGCGCACCCGCGGCGTGTACTTCATCATGGTCACGCTGGCCTTTGCGCAAATGGCTTACTTCATCTTCCACGACACTTCGCTGGGCGGGGGCAGCGACGGCATCTACCTGAACGCGCGGCCCGCGGCCGGCCCGCTGGATATGGAAAACCGCAGCGTGGTGTACTACGTCGTGCTGGCCGCGCTGGCTTTCACCTATGGGCTGCTGGCCCTGATCCAGCGCTCACGCTTCGGCGCCGCGCTGGCCGGCATACGCGTCAATGAGCAGCGCATGCGCGCGGCCGGATTCTCGACCTACGGCTACAAGCTCGCGGCCTTTGTCATCGCCGGCGCGCTGGCCGGACTTGCCGGCTTTCTGGTCGCGGCGCGCGACGGCTTCGTCAATCCCGAAATGCTGTCCTGGCATATCTCGGGCGAAGTCCTGCTGATGGTCATCCTGGGCGGCATGGGGCATCTGCGCGGCGCGGTACTGGGGGCCGTGGCCTTCACCCTGCTCAAGGAAGTGCTGGCCACGCAGGCCTTCGTCGGACCGCTGGCCAACCACTGGCAGCTGACGCTGGGCCTGGCCATCATCTTGTTCGTGGCGCTGCTGCCCAAAGGCCTGATAGGACTCGCCCAGCGGCGCAAGGAGAAGCAATGAGCGAATTGATGCAAGTCCACGGACTGACACGGCGCTTTGGCGGGCTGGTGGCGGTGAACAATGTCTCGCTGGCGCTGAATGTGGGTGAAGTGCATGCAGTGATAGGCACCAATGGCGCGGGGAAATCCACGCTGATCAATATGCTGTCCGGCGAGATCGCGCCCTCGCAAGGCCGCATTCTGCTGGCGGGCGCCGACATCACTCAGCGCCCGCAGGCCCGCCGCGCACTGGACGGCATAGGGCGCAGCTACCAGCGCACGACCATCTTCCCGGAGTTCACGGCGCGCGAAAACTGCCGCCTGGCCGCGCAGGCCGCGTCGCCCCGGCCCTGGGCCTTCTGGCAAACCGCGCAGGACTGCCAGCGCAGCGGCGATGCCGCCGACGCGGCCCTGGACGCCACCGGCCTGAGCGCCTTGAGCGCGCGCGTCGCCGGCACGCTGAGCCATGGCGCCAAACGCCAGCTCGAAGTCGCGATGTGCCTGGCGACCCAGCCCCGCGTGCTGCTGCTGGACGAGCCGCTGGCCGGCATGGGCGCCGAGGAAACCGAGCGCATGCTGACCCTGCTCGAACGCCTCAAGCCCAGGCATGCCGTCTTGCTGGTCGAGCACGACATGGACGCGGTGTTTCGCATCGCCGAGCGCATCACCGTGATGGTCAACGGCAGCGTCATCGCCAGCGGCAACCCGCAGGCCATACGCCACGACCCGCAAGTACGCAGCGCCTACCTGGGCGAGGAGGAGCTGGCATGATCCACATTGAGGAACTGCACACTTATTACGGCGACAGCCACATCCTGCGCGGCGTCTCGGCGCGGATTCCGGCCGCCACCTCGGTCGGGCTGCTGGGGCGCAACGGCATGGGCAAGACCACGCTGATCCGCAGCCTCATGGGCTATGTCGCCCCCGCCCAGGGCCGGGTGCAATACGAAGGCCGCGACGTGACCCGCCACGCCCCCGAAAAAATGGCCCGCATGGGCCTGGGCTACGTGCCCGAGGGACGCGGCATCTTCCCCAATCTGTCGGTGCGCGAGAACCTGGTGATGGCCGCGCGACGCGGGCCCGACGGCCGCGATGACTGGACTTACGACCGCGTTCTCGCGACCTTTCCGCGCCTGTCCGAGCGGCTGGGCAACGGCGGCGATCAGCTGTCGGGCGGCGAGCAGCAGATGCTGTCCATAGGGCGGGCGCTGATGACGAATCCGCGCCTACTGATCCTGGACGAAGCCACCGAAGGCCTGGCGCCGTTGATCGTCGCCGAGATCTGGCGCGTCATCGCGCAAATCCGCACGACGGGCATCGCCACGCTCATCGTCGACCGCGACTGGCGCAAGGTGCTGGCCCACACCGACCAGGCGCTGGTCATGGAAAAAGGCCAGATCGTGCTGGAGGCGGCCTCGTCCGCGCTGCTGGCGGATACCCGCTTGCTGACCGAGAAGCTGGGCGTATAGCGGGGCCGCGCCCCTCACTCCACCGCGATCCCCAGATCCCGCAGCAGCCCCGCCGCCTGACGGTGGGAAATGGTGGCGCCGCGGAACAGCCGGGCGTCCTCCAGCCTCAAGCCGCCAATGTCGGCCTCGCGCAGATCGGCGCCGTCAAACCGCGCCTGGGTCAGGTGGGCATCGCGCAGGCTGCCGCCGATGAAGACGGCCTCGCGAAAATCGCAGCCTGACAGGTTGGCGTCCGAGAAATCAAGCTCCTGCAGTTGCTGCTTGCGAAACGACAGCCGGCGCAAGTCGGCGCTGATCAACAGGCAGTCTTCGAGCCGCCACCCCAGATGCGCCACTTCTTCGAACTTGGCGCCCG
>JAMNYN010000214.1 GCA_023622805.1 Pseudomonadota bacterium
GTCACACGCCGGCCCTGTGCCTTGCCGGCGCGCTTGCGCGAAGTTCTGCAGTTGCTGGCCGGGTGAACCACCGGTGGCGCAAGCGCCCGTTTTCGCCGTTGACGGGCGGCTCTGGCAGGCCTGAAAGCACGATGGGATCGCCTACACTGTGGGTTGCCTGCCATTGCCAGCGAGGACTCTGTCCCTCGTCTCGCCCATGATCATTACCAGTTTGCTCGACACCGACCTGTACAAGTTCACCATGATGCAGGTGGTGCTGCACCAGTTTCCGAGCGCTCAGGTCGAATACCGTTTCAAGTGCCGCAACCCCGGCGTGGAACTGGCGCCCTATGTCGAGGAGATCCGCGAGGAAATCCGCTGCCTGTGCAGTCTGCAGTTCAGGGATGCGGAGCTGGCTTATCTGAGCAGCTTGCGCTTCATCAAAAGCGATTTCGTCGATTTTCTGGGGCTGTTTCGCCTCAATGAGAAATACATTGAAGTGACGGCCTTGCCCAGCGGCGAGATCGACATCACGATTCGCGGTCCCTGGCTGCACACCATCCTGTTCGAGATCCCGGTACTGGCCATCGTCAACGAGGTGTATTTCCGCAATACCCAGCAAGTGCCGGACTTCCCCGAAGGGCGCCGGCGCCTGGAGGAAAAGATCGGCCTGCTGCAGGGCGAAGGCCTGGAGTCGCTGAAGATTGCCGACTACGGTACACGCCGGCGCTTTTCCCGGGCCTGGCACGAGGAAGTGCTGCGCGTGCTGTGCGCACGCCTGGGCACGGGCGAGGGGCGCGCGGGATCGGGCCGCCTCGCAGGCCAGTTCGCGGGCACCAGCAATGTCTTGTATGCGATGAAGCTGGGCGTGACGCCGCTGGGAACCTTGGCGCATGAGTACCTGCAGGCCTGTCAGGCGCTGGGGCCGCGACTGCGCGACAGCCAGGTGTTCGGCTTCGAGTCCTGGGCGCGCGAGTACCGCGGCGACCTGGGCATTGCGCTGTCGGATGTCTACGGCATGACGGCCTTCCTGCGCGACTTCGACCTGTATTTCTGCAAGCTGTTCGACGGCGCGCGCCATGACAGCGGCGACCCGTTCAGCTGGGGTGAGCGCCTGCTCGAGCACTACCGCATCAACCGCGTGGACCCGCTGACCAAGACACTGATCTTCAGCGATGGACTGACGGTGCCGCGCACCATTGCGCTGTACCGGCGCTTCCACGGCCGCTGCCTGCTGGCTTTCGGCATCGGCACCAATCTGACCAACGACCTGGGCTACGAGCCCTTGCAGATCGTGATCAAGATGACGCGCTGCAACGGCCAGCCCGTGGCCAAGCTGTCGGATTCGCCGGGCAAGAGCATGTGCGACGACGAGAAGTACCTGGCCTATCTGCGCCAGGTGTTTGACATTGCCCCGACGGCATGAGCTGGCGGGCGCAGAAGGAATCTTTTTTCATGAAATTTTCGCGTGGTGCGGCCGTGGCCGCCTTCTTGGGGGCGCCGGGCTGGGCCTTGGCGGCCGACATCAATGGCAGCGCGCTGTCGGGCTGGTGGGGCGTGCCATTCGCGGGCCTGCTGCTGTCGATTGCGCTGGTGCCGCTGCTGGCGCCGTTTTTCTGGCACCACCATTTCGGCAAGGTGACGGCGGGCTGGGCCTTGGCGTTTTTGCTGCCGTTTGCCGCGATGTTCGGCCTGGGCGCGACGGGTGTGAGCCTGGTGCACGCGCTGCTGGGCGAATACCTGCCGTTCGTGATCCTGCTGCTGGCCTTGTTCACGGTGGCCGGCGGCATTTACATCCGCGGCAGCCTGCGCGGCACGCCAGCGCTCAACGTTGCCATCCTGGCCACGGGCGCCGTGCTGGCCAGCTTCATGGGCACGACAGGCGCGTCCATGCTGCTGATCCGTCCGTTGATCCGCGCCAACGCGGGGCGCAAGCACACGGCCCACATCGTGGTCTTTTTCATCTTCATCGTCTCCAACGCCGGCGGCGCGCTCACGCCTTTGGGCGATCCGCCGCTGTTCCTGGGCTTCCTCAAGGGCGTGGATTTCTTCTGGACCCTGAGGCACATCTTCCCCCAGACGCTGTTCCTGGTGGGCGCCTTGCTGGCGCTGTTTTTCGCACTGGACAGCTGGTTCATGCGCCAGCCCGGTGAGTGGTCTGCGCCGGCCGCGGCCAGCGACAGCGCAGAGCGCTTCGGTTTTGACGGCAAGGCCAATTTCGCGCTGCTGGGCGTGATCGTGGCGCTGGTGTTGACCAGCGGCATCTGGAAGTCGTCCATCGCGTTCGACATCGCCGGCACGACCGTGGGCCTGCCCGGCCTGGTGCGCGATCTGGGGCTGCTGGCCGTGGCCTGGGTGTCGCTGCGCATCACGCCTTTGGATGTGCACGCGCGCAACCAGTTCGGTTGGGCGCCGATGGCCGAAGTGGCCAAGCTGTTTGCCGGTATTTTCCTGACCATCATTCCGGTCATTGCCATGCTCAAGGCCGGCGTGGACGGACCGTTCGGCGCCATCGTGCGTGCGGTCACGCGCGCCGACGGCTCGCCCGATCCGGCCATGTATTTCTGGGCCGCGGGCACCTTGTCGTCGTTTCTCGACAATGCGCCGACCTATCTGGTGTTCTTCAACACCGCCGGCGGCGACGCGCAGCAGCTGATGACGGCGCTGGCGCCGACACTGGCCGCCGTTTCCGCGGGCGCGGTGTT
This sequence comes from Pseudomonadota bacterium, assembly GCA_023622805.1. Taxonomy (GTDB): domain Bacteria; phylum Pseudomonadota; class Gammaproteobacteria; order Burkholderiales; family Burkholderiaceae_C; genus Comamonas; species Comamonas bellezanensis. The sequence continues at coordinate 2,685 of JAMNYN010000214.1, forward strand.
CATGGGCGCCAATACCTATATAGGTAACGCGCCCAACCTGATGGTCAAGGCGATTGCCGAAGACCGTGGCGTGAAGATGCCCAGCTTCTTTGGCTACATGCTGTGGTCGGTCGGGATCTTGCTGCCGCTGTTTGCCCTCATGACCTGGATCTGGTTTGTTTGAACTGAAAGAGAGACTGCCGTGAGTCGACCCAAAATTCTGCTGTCGCGCGCGATTGCGCCCGAAGTGGTGGCGCATCTGGCGTAGCATTTCGAAGTGCGGTCCAACCCCCAGGATGTCCAGTGGACGCGGGACGAGCTGATTGCCCAACTGCAGGGCCAGGACGGGCTGCTCGATACCGGCACGCAGCGCATCGATGCAGACTTGCTGGCCGCCTGCCCGCAGCTGAAAATCGTGGCCAATCTCTCGGTGGGCTTCAACAACTTCGATGTGCCGGCCATGGCGGCCGCGGGCGTGCAAGGCACGAACGCACCGGACGTGCTGACCGAGACTACGGCCGACTTCGGTTTTGCGCTGTTGATGGCCACGGCGCGGCGCATCTGCGAGAGCGAGCACTATCTGCGCGCCGGTAAATGGAAGTCCTGGAGCCACGACTTGTTTGCCGGTGCCGAAGTGCACGGCACTACGTTGGGCATTCTGGGCATGGGCCGCATAGGCCAGGCGATTGCGCGGCGCGGCGCCCATGGCTTTGGCATGAAGGTGATCTACCACAACCGATCGCAGCTCACGCCCGAACTGGAAGCGCAGTGCAAGGCGCGTTATGTGGACAAGCCAGAGCTGCTGCGCAGCGCCGACCACC
>JAMNYN010000070.1 GCA_023622805.1 Pseudomonadota bacterium
GCTTCGGCCGCCGCCCCGTGGTGCTATGGGGACTGGCCGTGTTCACGCTGGCATCGGCCGGCTGCGCGCTGTCGCAGAACATCAGCCAGCTGGTGTTCTTTCGCGCGCTGCAAGGCCTGTCCACGGGCGCCGGCATCGTGGTCTCGCGCGCCGTGATCCGCGACATGTTTTCACCGTCCGAGGCCCAGAAGGTGATGAGCCAGGTGACGATCTTCTTTGGCGCCGCCCCGGCCATCGCGCCGCTGACCGGCGGCTGGCTGCTGGTGCTTGCGGGCTGGCACAGCATTTTCTGGTTCCTGGCGCTGATCGGCGTGCTGCTGTGGGCCATCAATTACCGCCTGCTACCCGAAACCCTGCACCCCGAACTGCGCCAGCCTTTCGAAACCCGGCATTTGCTGCGCGGCTACTGGCAACTGGGATCCAGCCCGCGCTTCGTGCTGCTGGCCCTGGCCAGCGGCGTGCCCTTCAACGGCATGTTTCTCTACGTCATGGCCGCGCCGGCATTTCTGGGCGACCTCCTGGGGCTCGCCCCCACGCAGTTCTTCTGGCTGTTCCTGCTGGTCATTTCGGGCATCATGACCGGCGCCTGGCTCAGCGGCCGCCTGGCCGGCCGCATTCCACCCAAGCGACAGATACGCCACGGCTTCATGATCATGCTGCCGGTATCCCTGCTCAACGTGCTGGCCAGCGCCTTGCTGCCCGCCCACGTCAGCTGGGCCCTGCTGCCCATTGGACTGTTCGCGCTGGGCTGGGCGCTGATGGTGCCGGTGGTGACCCTGCTGGTGCTGGACCTGTACCCCGAACGCCGCGGCATGGCATCCTCGCTGCAAGCCTTTGTCGGCGCAGTCGCCAACGGCCTGGTCGCCGGCCTGCTCGCCCCGCTGGTCATGCACTCCACCTTCTGGCTGGCCGTCGCCTCGCTGAGCTTGATGCTGGTCGGCCTAGGCTCCTGGGTCTACCTGCACTGGCGCTGGCCCGATATCGGGCGGCACAGCGCTAAGGACTGACGCCCCCACGCTCGCCCACTGCGTGTGGCTCGCTGCCCCCCAAGGGGGCCGTCGCCGCCTTGGGGGCGGCCCGGCGGCGGCGAATGTGGTTTTTTCAGACCCCCTGCTGCCGCTAGCAAAACCCTCCGCGAACACTGAGCCCAAGCGCGGCCACAAAGCAAAACGCACTGCCAGGGCAGTGCGTTTTTTCATCCAGAAAGCCGCCAGAGACTCACACTCCAGCGCTCCCCAGATCAGGCTTGGAGCTGGCTCTTGCCGGCATTGCGGGCTTGCATGAGCTTGCCCAATCCCACCACCACCACCACACCCGCCGCGGCAGCAGCGTAATGCAGCCAGGGGTGGGCCATGGTGTAGCCGCGCAGCAAATTGTCATTGACGATGGTTTCACCACCGACCCAGCCAATCAGCGCAGCACCCAGGGTCACGATGACGGGGAAGCGCTCCATGAGCTTGATCATCAGCGTGGAGCCGAAAACCACCAGGGGAATGCTGATGGCCAGGCCCAGGATCAACAGAACCATATTGCCCTGCGCCGTTGCAGCCACGGCAATCACGTTGTCCAGGCTCATCACCAGGTCGGCGATCAGGATGGTGCGAATGGCCGCCATCATCGAGCCCGTGCCCTTGCTTTCGCCGTCGCCCTCTTCTTCGCCGGTCAGCAGCTGGTAGCCGATCCACAGCAGCAACACGCCGCCGATCACTTGCAGGAACGACAGCTCCAGCAGCTTGGCAGCCACCACCGTCAGCGCGATACGCAGCACCACGGCAGCGCCGGAGCCGAACATGACGGCTTTGCGTTGCTGCTCAGGGGGGAGCGAACGGGCTGCCAGGGCAATGACAACTGCGTTGTCGCCGGACAGAATGATATTGATCCAGATGATCTTGACGAGGCCGATCCAAAAGTCGGCTGTGCTGAGAAATTCCATTGCTACTCCACTGTTATGAATACAAAACGCCGCATGGACGCGGCGCTTCTTTTTATGAGTAGCGGCAGTGTAGGGCGGAAAGCATCCGCTTGCCGTCCGTAATACTGCGTAAATTTCTACGTAATACTACGCGCCGCGCCTACATGCAGACGTAAAAAAACCGGCCCAGAAGGGCCGGTTGATTCATGCGCAGCGCTGCAGATCAGCGGGCTGGGCGTGCGGGACGCTTGCGGGCGTCATGCGGAGTGAACGAAGGCTTGCCGCCAGGACCGCCGGCAGGCTTGCCAGCGTAGGCAGGACGCGCGCCGTATTCACGTGCCGGAGCACGGTCACCGCCGCCGAAGCCGCCGCGATCACCGCCGCGGTTGTCAGCAAACGCGGGCTTGCGGGGAGCAAAGCCTTCGCCATCACGGCGAGGAGCACCACCAAAGCCTTCGCCGCGAGGAGCAAAGCCACGGTCGTCACGGGGAGCAGCAGCGCGGGGGGCGCCAAAGCCACCGCCAGCGCCACGGTCACCGCCGAAGCCGCCACGATCACCACCGCGGTCGCCGCCGCCGAAGCCGCCACGATCACCGCCGCCACCGAAACCGCCGCGATCACCGCCACCGCCGCCGCCGAAGCCGCCACGATCGCCGCCACCGCCGAAGCTGCGACCGCGATCACCGCCGCCGAAGCCGCCGCCACCGCCACCGCCGCCGCCGAAGCTGCGACCGCCACCACCGCCGCCGCCGAAGCCGCCGGTGCGACCACGTGGGGAGTAATCACGACCGCCACCACCGCCGCCACGACCGGCATCGGAACGACCGCCCTGGGGCGCGCGCTGCGTAGGCTCCAGACCAGGCACCACTTCCGAAGTGAACTGCTGGCGCGTGAAAGCTTCGATGTCGAAAATACGGCGACGATCGCGGAATTCAGCAAACGTCACAGCCAGACCCGAGCGACCGGCACGACCGGTACGGCCGATGCGGTGGGTGTAATCTTCGGCCTTCATGGGAAGACCGTAGTTGAACACGTGGGTGATGGTGGGCACGTCGATACCGCGTGCGGCCACATCGGTAGCCACCAGGATTTGTACCTGGCCGCTGCGCAGTGCCTGCAGGCGGCGATTGCGCAAGCCTTGGCTCAGCGCGCCGTGCAGTGCCACAGCCGAGAAACCTTCTTGCTGCAGATCGGTAGCCAGACCGTCACATTCCACCTGGGTGGAAGCGAACACGATGGCTTGGTTGATCGTGGTGTCACGCAGCCAGTGGTCCAGCAGCTTGCGCTTGTGCTGGGCGTTGTCGGCCCAGAACAGCACTTGCTTGATGCTGGAGTGCTTTTCTTGCGGCGAGTCGATCTGGATCTTCTTGACGCCAGCGCCATTGTCATGCATCACACGCATGGCCAGCTGCTGAATGCGCGACGCGAACGTGGCGCTGAACATCATGGTCTGCTGGCGCTGGGCCGTCATCTGATTGACTTCAGCCAGGTCGTCCGAGAAGCCCAGGTCGAGCATGCGGTCGGCTTCGTCAACGACCAGGAACTGGACCTTGTCGAGCTTGATCTGCA
>JAMNYN010000240.1 GCA_023622805.1 Pseudomonadota bacterium
GCAGACGATAAACGGTCACCCGGTTCACGGCAATCCCCTGCCCATGCAGCGCCAGCTCCACATCGGCCTCGCTCACGACCGCGTCCGGCTGGGCGGCAAACAGCGCCAGCACAGCCTGGCTGGCGCGCGTGGAGCGCATTCCGGCAGGCAGGGACAGGGGGGCGCTGGTGATGGGCACGGGAGAGAAAAGCAGACGGATCAGGGAAGGAAACAGAGCGCGCGAAAAGCGCACTAACGCAAGTGCGTTGCATTATGCCCAGTTTTTTACAAACAGCGGTACTCGCGCCGCCCACGGTCCATGAAACTGGCGCGGCCCAGCAAGGAGGCAGCGAGCAAGCGCCGTCGCGCAGCGAGGCTGCCGTCCCCCTCAGGGGGAAGACGCGGAGCGGCTCAGGGGGAGCCCAATTTCTCCCACTGCGCAAAACTGTGGCGGAATTTCTGCACCTTGGGACTGACGACAAAGGCGCAATAGCCTTGGCCCGGGTGCTGCGCAAAGTAGTCCTGGTGGTAGTCCTCGGCCGGCCAGTAGCACTTCAGCGGCAGCACTTCGGTCACGATGGGGCCGCCGGCCTCGGGCGCGAGTTCGGCGATCACGTCGCGAGCGACCTGGGCCTGGCTTTCATCGAGCACGTAGATGCCACTGCGGTATTGCGTGCCCACGTCGTTGCCCTGGCGGTTGAGCGTGGTCGGGTCGTGCGTGGCGAAAAAGATCTCCAGCAGCTGGCGCAGACCTATGGTTTGCGGGTCGAACACCACGCGCACCACTTCGGCATGGCCGGTCGTGCCTTCGCAGATCTGTTCATAAGTCGGATGGTCGACATGGCCGTTGGCGTAGCCGCTTTGCACGTCGATCACACCGCGCACGCGGTCGAACACGGCTTCGGTGCACCAGAAGCAGCCACCGGCGAGATAAATGGTTTCTTGCATGCCTCGCTTGTACACCATCACAGGGGGCTTGCGCAGCAGGAACCCGTCAGCCTTCACGGTTTCCCGACCCAGGCCGTGGCGAGGGATTTGCGCGGATTGACGTCTGCAAAAGCCATGGCTATATTTACTAACCCCTCAGTCATTAACATGCAGCACCGGCCCACTTCCGACCTTTCATCGTCCGCGGACAGCCTCCAGACCGTGGCCAATGCGGATACCGCCGCGCCGGGCCGCGCACGGCCGCGCCGCGCACGGCGCAAGAATGCCCGGCCCGGCGAGTTGCTGGACGCGGCCCTGGATCTGTTCGTGGAAAAAGGCTATGCCGCGACCCGTGTAGAAGAGGTGGCCGCGCGCGCCGGCGTTTCCAAGGGCACCTTGTTTCTGTATTTCCCCAGCAAGGAAGATCTGTTCAAGGCCGTGGTGCGCGAGAACATGGCCGGGCGCTTTGCCGAGTGGAAGCTGGAGCTCGACGCTTTCGAAGGCAATAGCGCCGAGCTGCTGCGCCAGTGCTATGCCGTCTGGTGGGAGCGCATAGGCAGCACCAAGGCTTCGGGAATCACCAAGCTGATGGTCGGCGAAGCGCGCAACTTCCCCGCGCTGGCCCAGTTCTACCAGCAGGAAGTACTGCAACCGGGCACGGCCCTGGTGCGGCGCATTCTGGAGCGCGGCATCGCCCGCGGCGAGTTCCGGCCCATGGATGCCAACACCGGCATCTACCTGGTGCTCGCCCCCATGCTGTTCCTGTCGGTGTGGCAAAACTCCCTGGCTTCCTGCGAGCCCGTGGCCGACGCGGCGATCAGCCCCCGGGCCTACCTGGACGCCCAGGTGGAAAATCTCTTGCTGGGTCTGGTGCCACGTGCCTGATCCCATCCCATCCTCCGCGCCCCGTCGCAAGTCGCAGCGCAAGCGGCTGCTGTGGGCCCTGGTCGCCGTGCTGATCCTGGCGTTCGGTCTGGGCCGTGCGTTGCTGGCGCGCAAAGCCCAGCAGCAAGCCCTGCAGACAGCCGCCACGCCCTCCACCATGCCCATACGCCTGCAGCCCGCGGAAGTGCTGACCGTGGCCTTGCAGACCCTGCCGCAGGCCGTGCCCGTGACGGGCGAGCTGCAGGCGCTGCAGGTGGCCGGCATCAAGGCCTATGCGGCAGGCACGCTGCAAGACCTGTCGGTGCGCGAAGGCGATGCCGTGACGGCCGGGCAGGTGCTGGCGCGCGTCGACGCCACCGACAGCAACTCCCGTTTGCGCCAGGCCCAGCAGGAAGCCGAAGCCGCGCGTGCGCAGGAGTCCATACAGCAGCGGCTGCACAGCAACAACCAGGCGCTGGTCGAGCAAGGTTTCATTTCGGCGACCGCGCTGCGCACTTCTGACGCCAATCTGGCGGCCGCCAAGGCCCATTACCAATCCGCGCTGGCCGCGGCCGACCTGGCCCGCAAGGCCGCCAGCGACACCGTGCTGCGCAGCCCCATCGCGGGCCAGGTGGCGCGGCGCTATGTCAACAACGGCGAACGCGTGGCCGTGGAAAGCAAGGTCCTGGACATCGTCGACCTGCGCCAGTTGGAACTGCAGGCCCTGCTGTCAGCCGCCGATTCGCTGCAAGTACGCCCAGGCCTGCCAGCCCGGCTGAGGCTGGACGGCAGCCCGCTGGAAATCGCCGCCACGGTGGTCCGCGTCAGCCCCCTGGCCGACATGACGACGCGCAGCGTGCCCGTGTATCTGCGCCTGTCGCCCTTGACCGCGGCCCATGGGCAGGCCGCCGTGCTGCGCCCTGGTCTCTTCCTGCAGGGCCAGATCGACCTGGACAGCGCCTTGGCGCCCACGCAGTTGGCCATCCCCCTGGACGCCGTGCGCAACGACCAGCCCCAGCCCTATGTGCAATTGTTGGTCCAGGCCGGCGACGGCAGCGACAGCGTTGCCCACCGCACGGTCACGCTGGGCGCCCGGGCGTTGATCGCCGGCCAGCCCTGGGTCTCGGTGCAAGGCCTGGAGCCAGGCAGCAGGGTGGTGGCAGCCAGCGCCGGGGCATTGCGCGCCGGCACCCGGGTGCGCATCGATACCGCCGCCGCCGCGCACTGAAGTCCTTCCATGTGGTTCACCAAGGTCAGCCTGCACAACCCGGTGTTCGCCACCATGGTCATGCTGGCCTTGCTGGTGCTGGGCCTGTTCTCCTACCAGCGCCTGCAGGTCGACCAGTTCCCCAACATTGATTTTCCGGTGGTGGTGGTGACGGTGGACTACCCCGGCGCCTCGCCCGAGATCGTGGAAAGCGAAGTCACGCGCAAGATCGAGGAAGGCGTGCATTCGATTGCCGGCATCAATGCGCTGACCTCGCGCAGCTACGAAGGCTACAGCCAGGTCATCCTGGAATTCCAGCTGCAGATCGATGGCCGCAAGGCGGCCGAGGATGTGCGCGAGAAAGTCGCCTCCGTGCGCCCGCTGCTGCGCGACGAAGTCAAGGAACCGCGCGTGCTGCGCTTCGACCCGGCCAGCGCCCCCGTGTGGTCGGTGGCCGTGCTGCCCCAGACCAGCGCCAGCGAGCCACCCCTGTCGGGC
>JAMNYN010000401.1 GCA_023622805.1 Pseudomonadota bacterium
GATCAGCACGCCTTCGCCGGCGATGGGAAATTCCTCGTTGCTCTTGGGGTGCAGACAGCAGATGTCGTAACCGGCAGCGCCAGGGCGAATGCCGCCGGGCGCAAAGCGCACGCCCTGGGCGGTGAGCCACTGCACGGCCAGCGGCAGGTCGTCGATCCACAGGCCGATGTGGTTGAGCGGCGTGGTGTGCACGGCCGGCTTCTTGTCCAGATCCAGCGGCTGCATGATGTCGACTTCGACTTTCATCGCGCCGCGGCCCATGGACAGGATGTCTTCGTCGACGTTCTCACGCTCGCTTTGGAACGTGCCTGTCTGCTCCAACCCCAGCATATCGACCCAGAGCTTTTTCATGCGCTCCTTGTCCGTACCGCCAATCGCGACCTGCTGGATGCCCAATACCTTGAATGGGCGTTGTGATGTTGTCATGCCTTGTTGCTCCTGGTTGTATGTCGGGAAGCCCACGGGGGCTTACCCGATATTTTCGTGCATCACCGGCCTGGTGCGCGCAAAACAGGTAGGGATCACTACCTACCAGGACCTGTGTCAGCGCTTGAGGAATTTGGCCACGCCCTGGTGAAAAGCCGCGCTGGCGTAGACCGCTTGCACCAGATCGTCGTCTTCCAGGCTTTGCTCTATGACGATGCGGCGCAGACTTTCCTTGACCGCGTGTTGCGTGACGCCCGACAGCTCCATCAGGCGCCCGGCAAGCGCATGCGCGCGTTCGGTCAGTTGCTCGGGCGCGCAGGCTTCGTAGACAAAGCCGCAGTCCAGCACTTCCGTTGCATCCAGGTATTCAGCCAGCAGCAGCATTTTCTTGACGCGCGGCACGCCCAGGGCGGCCTGCAGGCGCGCAATGTTGCGCGACGACAAGGTATTGGACAGCGTCTTGGCAATCGGTGCGCCAAAGCGCGAGCCGCTGCTGCACAGGCGAAAGTCGCAGGCCGTGGCCAGGGCCAGGCCGCCGCCCACGGCCCAGCCGTCGATCACGGCGATGGTGGGCACGGCAATGCGCTCGACCGTGTCGATCACCTTTTCCACAAAGGCTTCGTAGGCGATGCCCTGCTCCCCCCGCTGGAAATCGGCGAAATGCGCGATGTCCGTGCCGGAAATGAAGGACTTGCCGCCCGCGCCGCGAAACAGGATGGCGCGGACCTGGGAGTTGCGGCCGCACTCGGCAATGCATTCGAGCAGCGACTCGTACATGCCTTGCGTCATGGCGTTGTGGCGCTCGGGGCGGTGGATGGTGATTTCCGCCGCGCCCGAAGCCTGGATGCTGAGTTGGACCAGATCGCTCATGCGGACAGCGCGTAGATTTCGGCCATGATTTCCTCGTTGTGCTCACCCAGCAGCGGCGGGTGACGGCGCACCTGCTGGGGCGTGCCCAGCATCTTGACGGGAAAGCCGATGTTCTTGACCTTGCCTTCGATCGGGTGGTCGATCTCCATGCACATCTTGCGGTGCGTGCCGTGCTCGCCTTCGAAGGCCTGGGGATAGGTCAGCAGCGGGCCGGCCGGAATGCCTGCTTCGAGCATGGTGTTCACCCAGTCTTCGCTGTCCTTCTGGGCAAAGCTCTTTTCGAGCTCGATGATCAGGGCTTCGCGGTTTTTCAGGCGCAAGGCCACGGTGGCGTAGTCCGCGTGCTCGACCAGGTCGGCGCGTTCCAGCAGGGCGCACAGCTTGGTCCAGAGCTTCTGGTTGGTGGCGCCCATCACGAAGTAGCCGTCGCGCGCTTTCACCGCCTGGTAAGGCGCGCTCATCTTGTTGCTGGTGCCCAAGGGCGACGGCGGCACGCCCGTGCCCCAGTAGTCGGACATGTCCCAGATCGAGAACGCCATGGCCGAGTCGAACAGCGAGGCATCGATGTGCTGGCCCACGCCGGACTTCTGCGCGCCGATGTAGGCCGACAGCAGACCGTAGGTGGCGAACAGCGCGCAGCCGATATCGGCCACGGGCACGCCGGCCTTGACCGGCTTCTCGCCCTTGTAACCCGTCACGCTCATCACGCCCGACATGGCCTGGGCCATCAGGTCAAAACCGGGGCGCGAAGCCCAGGGGCCGCTCTGGCCAAAGCCCGAAATGCTGACGTAGACGATCTTGGGATTGATCTTGCGGATGGTCTCGTAGTCGATCTTCATGCGCTGCACGGCGCCCGGACGGTAGTTCTCGACGATCACGTCGGCCGTCTCGGCCAGCTTGTAGAAGAACTCGCGGCCTTCGTCGCTCTTGAGGTCCAGCGTCAGCGAGCGCTTGTTGCGGTTCATGTTCAAGAAGCCCATGCTGTCCGGGCCTTTCATCTTGAAGCCCATGGCACCACGGGTCTGGTCGCCCGTGGGCGGCTCGACCTTGATCACATCGGCGCCCAAGTCGGCCAGCAGCATGCAGGCAAACGGGCCGGCCATCACCTGGCTCACATCGAGCACGCGAATGCCTTGCAGCGGCAGGTTGGATTGTTGTTGTTCCATCTCAGCTCTCCTCAGTCACTTTGGCGGTGCGAACCACTTCGCCCCACTTCTTGTATTCCGTCGCCATGAAGGCCGCGAATTTCTCGACCGAGCCGCCACCGTCCTCGACGCCAAAGCCGTCAAAGCGCGCGACTACGTCGGGCATGGCCAGCACCTTGTTGATGTCGGCATTGAGTTGCTTGGCCATTGCCTTGGACATGTCCTTGGGGCCGACCAGGCCGTACCAGCTCGAGGCATCAAAGCCTTTGAAGCCCTGCTCGTCCATGGTGGTGACTTCGGGGAAGCCCTTGGCGCGGTTCACACGGGTCTGGGCAATGGCGTTCATCTTCTTGGCCTTGACCTGGGCCGTGGCCGCCGTCATTGTGTCGAAGCTGAAATCGATCTGGCCGCCGATCAGATCGGTCTGCATGGGGCCCGAGCCCTTGTAAGGCACATGGATGGTCTGCACGCCGGCGGCCATGTTGAACATTTCCGCAGCCAGGTGCTGGACCGAGCCCGTGCCCGACGAGCCGAAACTGATCTTGCCGGGGTTCTTCTTGCACAGCTCGACCACTTCCTTGACCGAGGCGTAGCTGTTCTTGCTGCTGGTCACCAGGACGTGGGGCGTGGCGCCGATCAACACGATGGGCGTGAAGTCCTTGAGCGGATCGTAAGTGATGCTCTTGAAGATCTGCGGCGAGATGGCGTGGGTGTTCACGTGGGCCATGAGCAGCGTCAGGCCGTCATGGAAGCGGGTCTTGGCGAAATAGTCGGCGGCGAGCGCACCGGTCGCGCCAGGCTTGTTCTCGACGATCACCGATCGGCCCCACATTTCGGTGAGCTTCTGGCCCACGATGCGGGCGAAGACATCGGTACCGCCGCCAGGCGCCCAGCCTACGAGGATCTTGATGGGCCCCTTGGGCAGATCGGTGGCCATGGACCAGGGCGTAGCCAGTGCCGCGGCACTGCCGGCGATGAATTCGCGACGTTTCATGTGTGTCTCCTGCGTATCGTTGTTGTGGGAGAAATGTCG
>JAMNYN010000592.1 GCA_023622805.1 Pseudomonadota bacterium
AGTGTATGAAGCGCGGGCCTGAAAAGAGTTCAGTGAGATTGATGTCTGAGTTCAAAAAAAATGAATTCAGCATCGTGCCGCGCACCGCCACCACAGGTAGAGAGGGAAGCCGCGAGGCCGAACGGGGGCATTGTTCCAGCGCTCGCATCGTTCACAGCCGATGAAACTGGCGTGCCCCAGCAAGGAGGCACCGAGCAAGGGCCGCACCTGGGCGGCCCCCCCCCCGCAGCGATGGTGTCGCCCCTAGCCGGGCGCCCCCCTCCACCGAAGGATGTGAGGGGGGGGAGCCGGGGCGGCCCATGCCGCGCCAGCGGCTCAGGGGGTGAGAGCTACCGCCGCTTGCTTCCAGGCCGTTGCCGCGGCTTCGCTGTCGTTGCGGTGCTCGGCCATGCGGGCCAGTTGCTGCCAGGCCTGGGCGCGCAGGGGGCCGGGGCCCAGCTGCGGCGCGCACTGGTTCAGCAATTGCTGGGCCTTGCCCCAGAGCTGGCGCTGCACGCAGGCCATGCCGGCCAGGTATTGCAGCCGGGGCTCGCGCGGATTGTCGCGGCAGGCGGCTTCGATGCGGGCCAGCCACTGGCTGTCCAGGCCGTCGAGGCACTCCTGCAGCGCCAGGACCAGGGTTTGCATCTGGCTGTCGCTCAAGGCATCCATGCGGGCCGTGGCGTGCTCCCACACGGGCAGCAGCCAGGCGCGCGCCTGCGCGACTTCGCCGCCCAGGCTGATCAGGCGGCGCGCCGCGGGGATGGCGATTTCGGGCATGGCGCGTTCGGCCGGGTCGAGCTCCAGCCACAGCTGCTGCAGCCGGGCCGTGTCGCGAGTGTCGTGGATCAATTCCAGAATCAGCCCGCGCACGATGCTGGCCGAGGCGGCTGGCGAAAACGCGCGGTGCTTGGCCAGCATGCGCGCGGTTTCCAGCGCATGTTCGGTATGGCGCGCCAGGCGCGCGGCCTTGAGCTTGATGCGCAGGGCCAGCGTGCGCCGGGCCGCGCCCTGGGGCAGGGCGGCCAGGCGTTCCAGGGCCAGGGAGGCATCGCGGTCGTCCAGCGCCCAGCGCGCGGAACGCATTTGCGCACCTTCACGGGTTTCCTGTTCGACGGCCGTGCCGTTGAGCGGCGCGCATTCGAGCACCTGGGCCAGATGGACTTCGCGCTGGGCCTGATCTTGCAGCGCATGCGAGCCTTCGGCGGCCACCAGGTGGGCGGTGGCGCGCAGCTGCCGGCCGTGGGGCACGGCGGCCGACATGGCGCTCAGGGATTCTTCCAGCGCCAGTGCGGCCAGCGCCGATTTGCGGGCGCGCAGAAAGCGCCCGGCCTGCAGGTGGGACAGCGCGTCGAGCAGGGCGTGGTGCATGGCGCGCTCTTTTTGCTGCTCGCGCCAGCGGCGTGCCTGGCGCGGCAGCTGCAGCAGCACGGCCAGGCCGCGCAGGGCCGCGTACCACAGCACGAACGACGCCACCAGCAGCAGCAGCACCATGTTGAGCGACAGGTCGATACGGTAAGGGGGCCAGAACAGGGTGACCGATCCCTGGTTGTTGCCTACGAACAATGCCACCGCCACAGCGATGCCAAACAGGCCGATGAACCACAGTGCAGCGCGCATGGATGTTTCCTCGTCGTACGGGACTAGCGTCCGGCGGCCGCGGTGGCCAGCGCCGCCAGGGTCTCATCCAGGGAGGGCGGCTCGTTGTTCTTCAAATGGGATTGGACCTGCAGCAGCTGGGCCTGCGCCTGCTGGGTGCGGCGCGAGGCCGGGTCAAAGTACTTGCCGATTGCGTTGCTGGCGGTGGTGAGGTCGGCGCGCGCGGCGTCGAACTGGCGCGCCAGCACGCCCAGGCGCGCGTTGAGCAGCGTGAGCTTGAGGTTTTCGCGCAGGAAAAAGCCCTGGTCGGGCGACAACAGCACGGCTTCGGGCTGGTCGATGCGGCTGACCCGCACCAGATCGTAGGCTTCTGCGCGCACCACGTCCCAGCCGCGCGCGCCCCAGGCCTGCCACCAGGCCCATTCGGTGGGCGACAGGGCGGCGGCAGGTTCCGGCGACGGCTGCGGTGCGGCGCTGGCGCGGTTGTTCTTCCAGGCGCCGGGTGTGGCGACGGCGTTGAGCAGGCGCAGGTCGTCGACACTGCGCAGCAAATCGTCGAGCCGGGTCAGCAGGCCGGCGGTATCGGTCACGGCCAGGCGCGACAGGCCTTCCAGATCGCGTTCTATGGCGTGCTGCACGGGCGTGAGCCGGGGCTGGGCCGTGCGTTCTATGCGCTGGGCAGCGCTGCGCAGGGCCGCCACCAGGGGCTCGGGGCTGCCGGTCAGCTGGGCTTGCTGCTGGGCCATGCGGATGGCGGCGTCAATGTCCACCACCAGGGTCTCGTCGCGGGTGCGCGACAGGCCCTGGATCAATTCTTCGAGCTGGGTACGCTGCAGCGCGACCTCGCCCACGCGGGCTTCCATCACCGAGATGCGCGCCGCGCTGTCGCGGGCCACGTCCTGGGCGTCGCGCGCCATGGTGCGCGCCTCGATCGCCTGGGTGCCCGAGTCGGCGCTCTGGCGCGCGAGCTGTTCCTGAATGCTGCTCAGCCGCTGCCACAGCATGCCGCTGCCGACCAGGGCCACGACGGCCACGGCGCCGACCAGGTACAGGACGACGGGGGAAGACGTGCGGGTCGCAGCAGCGGCTGCCGCGGACGTGGGTGCGGCAAAGGCCTGGGCCGCAAGGGGCGCAGGGGAAGACTGGTCGTGGACGGCGTCAGAGCTCATGCGCTGATTCTATCGATGCCACCACGTCATTGAGCGAAGGTCGGCATTCCACTACAAGTCCAAAGCCTGCATTGCGCGCGGCCGCGGCGATGCGCGGGTGGGTGGCGAGGGCGCGTGCCTGGCGCCAATCGGTGCCGGGCAGGGCCTGTTGCAAATTGACAACGGCTTCGGAGCTGCTGAACAGCCACAGCGCGCCGTCGCTGGCCGAGGCCAGTGCCAGAGCCTGGGCCGTGGGCGTGAGCTGGGGCGCGCGGCGTTGGTAGACGGCGATGAAGTCGACCTGGGCGCCGGCCTGGCGCAGCTGATCGGCCAGCCACTCGCGGCCTTGGCCCGCCGTACCCGATGCAGCGGCGCCGGCCTGGCTGCCGCGCACCAGCAGCACGCGGTCGCCGGGCTGGATTTGCGCGCGCACCTGGGGCCATAGCGCTTCGGAGTCGAATTGCGCCGCGTCGGCGGGCGGGCCGTCGATCTGCTCCAGCGGGATGCCCGCGGCCAGCAAGGCCTTGGCCGTTCCCGGGCCGGGCGACCAGGCCCGCGCGGGCGGCGCGATGCGCGCCGTGCCATCCGCCTGGTCGGCGAAAAAGTACTGCACGGCATTGCCGCTGACAAACATCAGAGCGCGGTAGTGGCCGGGCGTGGTGCTGTGGGCGCGCGCCTGCTGCAGCGCGGCGGGCGCGGGTTCGCAACTGCCGATATCGATCAGCGGCAGGGCGGTGGCTTCAAT
>JAMNYN010000237.1 GCA_023622805.1 Pseudomonadota bacterium
AAGGTCCAGGCCACGGCCAGCTTCTGGACGTTGTCCACATTGATCTGATCAAGCGCCGCAAAACGGTCGTTGTTGTGGCTGTTGCCATAGCTGTCCCAGTTCTTTTGCTCCAAGGCCGCCTCCACGGGCTTGCGCGTGGCCGCGGCCGCCTGGGCCTGCACTTCGGGGTGGATCTGGAACATGGAAACAAACGCCGCCAGGCCCGCCGCCAGCAGCACGCCCGCGGCAGCGAACGGCGCCTTGCGCGAAGCGCTGCCGCCCGCGGGCTGGAGCAGCGGCATGCTGGCCGCCACCACGGCCGCGCCAAAAGTCATGGCCAGCAGACGAGAGATCAGGCTCCAGTAATCCAGGCCCACTTCGGACAGCGCCCACAGCACGGTCGCGGCATAGGTGCCCAGATAGCACCAGGCGCCCGAGAGGCGGCGGCGCACCAGCTGTACGCCGGAGGCCAGCAAACCCAGGCCCGCCAGCAGGAAGTACCAACTGCCGCCCAGACTGACGAGCTTGCCGCCGCCGACCAGGAAGAACAGGCCGGCGATCGCCAGCACGCCCCCCAGGACCCAAAGCCAAATGCGTGCCACCAGGGGCTGCGCCTGCGCTTGATGTTTCATATCAATCTCTCACTGAAATGGCCTTGACATGTGGGTGATTGCTCCACATACAGGCCTTTATTTGTTATGGGAAAAAAAGTCCATTGTTATGGGAAATAAAGTCCAGCGCTGGTTAGCGTGTACCGGAAGTTTCAGTAATTTGTGAAACTTCGACGGCGACCCAGGCCAGCGCTGGCACGCCTGCACACCGTGCCCCCCGTCAAACGGCCATTCGAGCCAGCCCGTCAGGGGCACTGGCCTTCGGCGAGAACATGGGCGCTCCTGTGCCCCTGGCGCCGCACAACGACATGCGTGGCCTTAGGCGACGCGACGAACTCAATGCATGCGTAGCCCAGCGCCCGCAGGTCAAGCCCGGCGAACAGCGATTCGCCCCGACCGAGCAGCACCGGCGCGATCGCCAGGTGCAGTTCGTCGATCAGGCCTTCGCGCAGATACTGCCGGATGGTGTCCGGCCCGCCGCCTATGCGCACGTCCATGCCGGCAGCGGCCGCGCGTGCACGCTCCAGCGCCGCGTGAATGCCGCCGGTGATGAAGTGGAAGGTAGTGCCGCCTTCCATCGCGATGGGGGCGCGCGCATGGTGGGTCAGGATGAAGACGGGAACGTGGTACGGCGGGTTGTCGCCCCACCAGCCTTTCCAGTGGTCATCCGTCCAATCCCCGCGAAAGGGACTGAACATGTTGCGCCCCAGAATCCAGGCGCCGACGTTGCGAAAGCCGCGGGCGGCGAAATCATCGTCCACTCCGGTCGTGCCGCCGTCCTTGCCGAACAAGGCCTTCTGGAACGTGCGCGTGGGCAGCAGCCACTGGTGCAGTTCTTCCCCGCCCACGCCCAGCGGATGCTCGAGATCCTGGTGCGGACCGGCCCCGTAGCCGTCGATTGAAACGCTGAAGCCCTCAACGCGAACCTGTGCCATGGTTTGCCTCCAGTCTGACTGGGATGGTAGCCAGCGCCTGCGGCCGGGTCCATGGGGAACCCCAACACCAGGGCGGCTTTGCCACGCGGCGAGAAAGCGCAGCCGGCGCCGCGCACGCTCTCAAAACAGGTCTTGCTGGGAAGTGGTCAACGCCGTGAAGCTCTCGCCGAAGGGGAAAAGAATGGCATCCGCAATCGGCTGGAGTTGCTTGAACAGATAGTGCTCGTAGTCGATGCCGCTCTGGCGGGCTTCCAGCGGCTGCGGTCCGCTGCGGGTCATGACATATTCAATCCAGCCGCCGTTCTGGTATTGATGGGGGCGCCCCACGGCGGCGTTGTGCAGGTCGGCAATCCGTGCCGCACGGACTTGCGGCGGGACATTGACCTCGTAGGCGTCCAGGCGATGGCGCAGCCGCTTGCGGTAGATCAGCAGGTCGTCCTTTTCGCCGGCCAGCGTAGCCCGCGCATAGGCGGTCACGAACTCGCGGTGCGGCTCATCGTGGAAGATGCGCGTCAGCAGCCCCTCCTGGAACTGGCGGGCCAGCGGAGTCCAGTCGCTGCGGGCCATCTCCAGACCCCGGTAGACCATTTCCTCCTTGCCGCTGGCATCCAGGCTCAGACCCGCATAGCGCTTTTTGCTGCCGATGTCCGAGCCGCGGATGGTCGGCATGAAGAACTTCTTGTAGTGGGTGTCGAACTCGATTTCCAGATAGCTCTCCAGCCCTTGCTCCTCGCGCAGCGTGCGGGTCCACCAGGCGTTGATGTCGCGCACCAACTCGGCCGCCACGGCGTGCGCTGCGTCATTCGTGTGGGCGCGCTTGAGCCAGATGAAGATCGAGTCGGTGTCGCCGTAAATGGCTTCATACCCCTTGCCCTCCACGAAGGTCCGGGTGAGCTTCATCATCTCGTGCCCGCGCAAGGTCACGGCCGAGACCAGCTTGGGGTTGAAGAACCGGCATTCGGTCGCGCCCAGCACCCCGGCAAACGAGTTCATCAGCAGCTTCAGGGCCTGGGACAAGGGCTCGTTCTTGACCCGCTTGGCTTCGTCGCGCGCCTTGGACAGCGTGGTCACGATCTCCGGCAGACAGTGCTTGTCGCGCGAGAACAGGGTCTGCTGGGGCCCGGACACGCCCGTTCCTGCATCCGCCAGGTGCATGCCTTCGGCCAAACCCACGGGGTCGACGAGGAAGGTGCGGATGATGGACGGGTACAGGCTCTTGTAGTCCAGCACCAGGACGGAATCGTAGAACCCGGGCTTGGAGTCCATGACATAGCCCCCCGGGAAGGCCTTGGTCTCTATCTCGCCCACGTTGGGCGCGACATAGCCTTGGCGGTGCATGCGCGGCAGGTAATGGTGGCTGAAGGCCGCGATGGAGCCGCCGAAGTGGTCGGCCTGCAGGCCCGTGGTCTGGGCCCGCTCCAGGACGAACTGCAGCAACTTGGCTTTCTCGAAGATGCGCAGCACCAGCTCGCAATCGCGGATGTTGTAGACGGCCAGCGCGGGCTTGTCCTGCTGATAGCGGCGCTCGATCTCGGCCATCTTGTCGTAAGCGTCGCCTATGGCCTTGCCTTCGCCCAGCAGCGTCTGCGAGACATTCTCCAGACTGAAGGAAGGAAAACTCCACACCGCCGCCTTCAGCGCATCGATGCCGTCGATGACCAGCCGGCCCGGTGTGGGCGCGAACAGGTAGTCAGGCTTGCCCGGATGGGTACGCCATTGGATGGACTGGCGGTCCCGGCCCAGCAGCAGCTTCACACCGCAGTCATCGGCCGTCTTCTGCAGCACCCGCAGGTCGAACTGGATCACGTTCCAGCCGAGGATGACGTCGGGGTCGTTGCGCTCGAACCAGGCGTTGAGCTGCTCGATCATGGCCTTGCGTGTGGCGCAGTAGATGAGCGCGAAGTCCTGAGCTTCACCCACCTCAGGTGGC
>JAMNYN010000217.1 GCA_023622805.1 Pseudomonadota bacterium
AGCTAGGGCCTCGGCAGCGTATAGCCCAGGCAGGCGCCGGCATTGGGCAGGCCCTGGCATTCGCGGGCCAGGCGGCGGTCGCGTTGGGCCGGGCTTTCCTGTGAAGGACTGGGGGCGTGCTGGATTTTTGGTTTGCGCCGGGACAGCGCGCGTCTTTCCGGTGCCGGCGAGGCCTGGGTCGTGGTGCTGGCGCTGCGGGACGGCTGGGCGCCGTCGGCCGCCGGGAGCACCACCAGAGCCCAGCTGACAAAACCCAGGGCGGTCAGTGTGGACATGTCATGCCTTTGCAAGAGAGCGGCCGCGGAGTGGGCCGGGAGAAAATTGTGCGCTTGCACAGCGGGCGAGAGGGTTCGCGACCTTGGTGGCGTCAAGCTGGAGCGGCCACTGCCCATGCCGGTAAAACCGGACACGCTATAATCACAGGGTTTTGCATGGTGCAAGACGCACGCCGATGGCCGTTCCAGCCGCCGGCGCAAGTAATCAGGAGCGCGCTTGCCGTTGCTCCACATAAAGGAAAAAAAATGATCGCATCCTCTATCAAGGCTGAAGTTGTCAAGGCCAATGCCCGTGCTGAAAACGACACTGGCAGCCCAGAAGTGCAAGTTGCACTGCTGACCGCTCGCATCAACGAACTGACTCCTCACTTCAAGCAACACGCCAAGGACCACCACGGTCGTCGCGGCCTGCTGCGCATGGTGAGCCGTCGTCGTAAGCTGCTGGACTACCTGAAGTCCCGCGATGCGGACCGTTACACTGCACTGATCGCCAAGCTGGGCCTGCGCAAGTAAGCTGAGCCAGAGAGAAAAACGCCTGAGTTAGCCTGCTAGCTCAGGCGTTTTTTACTTCGGAGGATGGGGAACAGAGCGAAGCTATGTCATTCCAACAGCCTTGTGTGGCACAGGTTTGTTGGAATGGCATCGTGTTCTGGATTGTCCTCCGGCCTTTTCTGGGTATGGATACCCAGCTATCAATTTAGGAACAAAAATGAGCATTTTCAACAAAGTGACGAAGACTTTCCAATGGGGCCAGCACACAGTCACCAT
The DNA here is from genome assembly GCA_023622805.1 of Pseudomonadota bacterium. GTDB lineage: Bacteria > Pseudomonadota > Gammaproteobacteria > Burkholderiales > Burkholderiaceae_C > Comamonas > Comamonas bellezanensis. The sequence goes on from JAMNYN010000217.1 coordinate 1,044, forward strand.
GGAAACCGGCGAAATCGCCCGCCAGGCTTCGGGCGCCGTATTGGTCAACATCGACGACACCGTGGTGTTGGCAACGGTGGTGGCTTCCAAGAAGGCCAAGTCCGGCCAGGACTTCTTCCCCCTGACGGTGGACTACATTGAGAAGACATACGCCGCAGGCAAGATCCCCGGCAGCTTCTTCAAGCGCGAAGCCAAGCCCAGCGAACACGAAACGCTGACCAGCCGCCTGATCGACCGCCCCATCCGTCCGCTGTTCCCCGAAGGTTTCTACAACGACGTGCACGTGGTGATCCACACCGTGTCGTTGAATCCTGAAGTCGACGCCGACATCGCCGCCCTGATCGCTTCGTCCGCCGCACTGTCCATCTCGGGCATTCCGTTCAGCGGCCCCATCGGTGCAGCCCGCGTGGGTTACATCAATGGCGAATACGTGCTCAACCCCGGCCAGACGCAGCGCAAGGGCTCGCAGATGGACCTGGTCGTTGCCGGTACCGAAGCAGCCGTGCTGATGGTGGAATCCGAAGCCCAGCAGCTGTCGGAAGAAATCATGCTCGGCGGCGTGGTCTTCGGTCACGAACAAAGCCGTATCGCCATCAACGCCATCCATGAACTGGTGCGCGACGCTGGCAAGCCCGTCTGGGATTGGCAAGCTCCCGCCAAGGATGAGCCGCTGATCGCCAAGGTCGGTGCATTGGGTGAAGAAGCCCTGCGCGCTGCCTACCAGATCCGCAACAAGCAAAGCCGCACGCACGCTTGCCGCGACGCTTACGCCGCCGTCAAGGCCGGCCTGACCGAGCAGGGCGTGGCATTCGACGAAGTCAAGGTCGAAGGCATGCTGTTCGACATCGAAGCGCGCATCGTCCGCAGCCAGATCCTGGCCGGCGAGCCCCGCATCGACGGCCGCGACACGCGCACCGTGCGCCCCATCGAAATCCGTAACTCGGTGCTGCCCCGCACCCACGGTTCGGCCCTGTTCACCCGTGGTGAAACCCAGGCGCTGGTCGTGGCCACGCTGGGCACCGAGCGCGATGCGCAGCGCATCGACGCCCTGGCCGGTGAGTACGAAGACCGTTTCATGATGCACTACAACATGCCTCCCTTTGCCACCGGCGAAGTCGGTCGCATGGGTTCGACCAAGCGCCGCGAAATCGGTCACGGTCGTCTGGCCAAGCGTGCACTGATCGCCGTGCTGCCGACCAAGGAAGAATTCCCCTACACCATGCGTGTGGTGTCGGAAATCACCGAGTCCAACGGCTCCTCGTCGATGGCCTCGGTCTGCGGCGGCTGCCTGTCGCTGATGGACGCCGGCGTGCCCATGAAGGCCCACGTGGCGGGTATCGCCATGGGTCTGATCAAGGAAGACAACCGTTTTGCCGTGCTGACCGACATCCTGGGCGATGAAGATCACCTGGGCGACATGGACTTCAAGGTGGCCGGCACGACCAGCGGCATCACCGCGCTGCAGATGGACATCAAGATCCAGGGCATCACCAAGGAAATCATGCAAGTTGCTCTGGCCCAGGCCAAGGAAGCGCGCATGCACATCCTGGACAAGATGCAGGAAGCCATGGGCGAAGCCAAGACCGAAGTCTCGAGCTTCGCGCCCAAGCTGTACACCATGAAGATCAACCCCGAGAAGATCCGTGACGTGATCGGCAAGGGCGGTTCGGTGATCCGTGCGCTGACCGAAGAAACCGGTTGCCAGATCAACATCGACGAAGACGGCACGATCACCATCGCCGCGACCGAAGCCGCCATGGCCGACGCCGCCAAGAAGCGCATCGAGCAGATCACGGCCGAAGTTGAAATCGGCAAGGTCTATGAAGGCCCTGTGACCAAGATCCTGGACTTCGGCGCTTTGATCAACCTGCTGCCCGGCAAGGACGGCCTGCTGCACATCAGCCAGATCGCCCACGAGCGCGTTGAAAACGTCAACGACTATCTGGTCGAAGGCCAGATCATCAAGGTCAAGGTTCTGGAAACCGACGAAAAGGGCCGCGTCAAGCTGTCCATGAAGGCACTGATCGATCGCCCCCTGGGCGAGCAGCGCAGCGAACGTCCGGCCCAGACCGAGCGCCGCGAACCGCGTGAGCAGCGCGAGCCCCGTGCTCCGCGCAACAACGCTGACCAGCAGTCGCCACAATAAGCCGTTGCTTCGCTGAGAAATCGGCCTCCGTCATGGGAGGCCGATTTTTTGGTTTCTGCCAGATTGGTGGCTGTCGGTGCAGGGAAACCTGCGCCGGGCAGCTGATTTTCATTCCATTTTTCGCGAGATTGCAGGCCCATGCGCGCTATCGAAATCACATCCCCCGGCGGCCCTGAAGTTCTGCGGCTGACCGAGCGTGCGACCCCTGTGGCCGGTGCTGGTGAGTTGCTGATCCGGGTTGTGGCCAGCGGTATCAAC
>JAMNYN010000549.1 GCA_023622805.1 Pseudomonadota bacterium
GAACACGTTGTCAAAAAACAGCTCGGCCGTGTCCTGCGCTTTCTGCCCCAGCTTGTCGAGCAGGCGTCCGCGGCTGAAGCCTTCGCTTTTCGTGTCGACCCACAGCAGGCTGATGCCCTTGGCGCCGGCCGTAGGATCGGTCTTGGCGAACACCAGCACACGGTCGGCGTGGTAGCCATTGGTGATGAAAGTCTTCTGTCCCGTGAGGCGAAAACCGCCATCCACTGCGGTCGCCGTGGTACGGATGGCCTTGAGGTCGCTGCCCGCGCCGGGCTCGGTCATCGCAAGCGATCCGACGATCTCGCCGCTGGCCATGCCCGGCAAAAACGCGCGCTTTTGCGCTTCACTGCCGCACTCCAGCAGATACGGCGCCACGTTTTCCGAATGCGTGGTGAAGCCCGTCACACCCGTGGCCAGGGCCCGGGCGATCTCTTCCACCACGATGACGCTGAATAGGAAATCCCCGCCACCGCCGCCATATTCTTCCGGAATCCCTGGCAACAGCAGGCCGACTGCGCCAGCATCGCGCCACAACTGGCGCGGCACCAAGCCTTCTTCTTCCCATTGTTGGTGGTGCGGTGTGATCCGCTCCTGGATGAAGCGGGCCACATTGGCGCGATACAGTTCATGGTCGGCTGAAAACGCCGTCCGCTGCATCAACTGGTCCTGGTTGTCACTCATGGTGTTGTGTCTCCTTGATCATTCAATATCCCGCTCGACTCAATGCGCGATCTGGCTTTGCTCAGGCCAATAGCGCGCTTTCACCAAACGCTTGAGCAATTTGCCGGATTCGGCACGCGGCAGTTCGCTCACGAAGTCCACCGAACGCGGGCATTTGATGGCCGAGATGCTGCTGCGGCAATGCGCAATCAGCTCGGCTGCCAGGGCATCGCTCGCCTCGCCAGGGTTTTGCAGTTGCACCACGGCCTTGACTTCCTCGCCAAATTCCTCGTTCGGCACACCCACCACTGCCACATCGGCCACGGCCGGATGGAGGGCCAGAATGTTTTCAGCCTCCTGCGGATAGATATTGACGCCGCCGGAAACAATGGTGTTGGCCAGGCGGTCGGTCAGATACAGATAGCCGCTCTCGTCGAGATAGCCAATGTCGCCATAGGTGGCCCAGCCCTTGTCGTTGTAGGCCTGGCGGGTTTTGGCGGGATCCTTGTGGTAGTCGAAGCGCCCGCCGCCGGAGAAATAAATCACCCCCGGTGTGCCTGGCGCCAGCTCCTGGCCCGCTTCATCGACCACATGCACCTGGCCAAACTCGGCCCGTCCGACCGAGCCCTTGTGCGTCAGCCATTCCTGCGAGTCCAGCGACGTCCTGCCGACCAATTCCGTGCCGCTGTAGTACTCGTACAGGATGGGGCCCCACCAGGCAATCATCTGCTCCTTGACGGCGGCCGGACATGGTGCCGCCGCGTGGATGGCAAAGCGCATGCTGCTCAGGTCAAAGCGCGCCTTTTCCTCGGCCGGCAGGCGCAGAAGGCGGATCAGCATGGTCGGCACCCATTGCGCATGGGTCACGCCATGGCTTTCGATGGCGTCCAGCGCCAGCAGAGGATCGAACTTCTCCAGCATCACGCAGCTGCCGCCGGCCTTCATCACGTTCATGTTCCAGCGCACGGGCGCCGTGTGATAGAACGGCGCGGTCGACAGGTAGACCGTGTTGTGGTCGAAATTCTTCCAGCGTGTGCGCTCTTCGTCCTGGGCCGCGAAGAACTTGTTGGCATCGCTCAGCGGGCGCTTGATGCCCTTGGGAAGGCCCGTTGTCCCGGAGGAATAGCAAAAATCCATACCCGGCAGCGTTGCAGGCAGCACCACATCGGGCGCCACCGACGCCAGAAAGTCCTCGTAGTTGTCGAAACCGGGGCGCCGGCCGTCCAGGACCACGCGCTGTATCGGCAGTTCAGTCAGAACCCGGGCATCAAAATCCTGCAAGCTTTGCTTAGAGCAGAAGACCGCCTGCGCGTCACAATCCTGCAAGATGTACTTCACCTCATCCACTTTCAAATGGCGGCTGATGGTGGTGTAGTACAGACCCACCCGAAACGCAGCCCAGATGAGTTCGAAGTAGCGGACGTGATTTTCCAGAAAGATGGCGATGCCATCGCCCTCTTTGAGGCCCGAGGCCACCAAGGCCGCGGCGCACTGGCGTGAACGCTGCTCCAGTTCCTTCCAGGTCACCCACTGCCCTGAGGGCACCATGCGATACGCCACCCCGTCAGGATTGGTTTTCGCGAAGCTTTCAATATCTGGCATTGTTCACACTCCAACACTGTCCACCATGGGCAAAGGCCGTGCCTTGGCAACGGCCGCACCGTGACTGAGCACCTTGATTCCGCGTTCCTTGGCATGCACCTCGAAATGGAATGACTGTTCAGACTCCGTCTTGCTGCCGCTCCACAGGCTGAACACCAAGGTTTCGCCGGGATACACCGGCGCGGAAAACCGCGCCGCGATACTGCCCAGCCTGGCGGCATCGCCGTCGCAAGCCAGCTTGACCAAGGCCTGCGCCGCCATGCCGTAAGTGCACAGCCCATGCAGGATGGGCCGCTCAAAGCCCGCTTTGCGCCAGGCGCTGGGCACGGCGTGAATGGGATTGCGATCACCATTCAAGCGGTACAGCAGCGCGGCATTCTTTTGCGTCGGCATTTCCATGCACGCTTGTGCCGCTTGGCTTGGCGCCGCGGGCAGAGGCGCCAATGCCGCATCGCTGGCGCCCCCCTTGCTGAACCCGCCATCGGCACGGCAGAACGACACATGCTCGACCTGGGCCAGCAGTTGCCCCGACTGGGCGTCGCAGACATCGCGCGTGGTGGTGACCAGCGCGCCCTTGCCCTCGCCCTTGTCCACGAGGCCCGTCACACGCGTGCGGCTTTGCAACGTACCCCGGGCTGGCAGAGCGCGGAAAAAACGCATGCGGTGCTCGCCGTGCAGGATTTGCATCCAGTCGATGCCGGTATCCGGATGCGAGGCCCAGGCGCCTGGAGCGCCCACCGTGGCCACAAAAGTGGGCAGCACCTTCAGGTCCGGTTCCACGACATAACGCAAATCACCGTCGTCAAAAGGATTGGCTGCGATGCCGACGCTGAGCGCATAGCGGATGCAATCGTCTTCGCTGTAGGCGTTCACGACATCGGCGAACGGCCACTTCCTGAGCACTTCATCATTCAGCATGGCGACCTCACACCGGATCCCAGCTGAACACGTCAGGCGAGCGGTCCAGAGGCGTGAACGCACGCTTGAGCGCTGGCAGGGCATGCGACAGCAGGCTTTCCTGATCCCAACCTGTGGCGCTGTGCACCGATGCCACCGGCCTGGGCTGGCTCATGACCATAACCTCGTTGCCGCGCACCGCCAGGATCTGGCCGTTGATCTCTGCCGACTGGTCGCTGACCAGAAACGCCGCCACGGACGCCACCTGCTCGGGCTTCATCGACTGC
>JAMNYN010000169.1 GCA_023622805.1 Pseudomonadota bacterium
GGGCTTCATGTTCCTGGGCGGGCCGCAGCTGGTCCAGGCCGCGACCGGAGAAATCGTCGAGGCCGAGCGCCTGGGCGGCGCCGAGATGCACAGCCGCCTCAGCGGCGTGACAGACCACCTCGCCGACAACGACGGGCAGGCCATTGCCATCGCCCGGCGCCTGGTGGGCGAATTGCCGCCCATGGCCGAACCCCTGCGCGAAAGAATGGCCCCGCAGGCACCGGCGCGCCCGGTCGAGGACATCTACCAACTGATCAGCCACAACCCGAAAAAGCCGACGCCTACTCGGGAAGTCCTCAAATGCCTGCTCGATGCCGGTGAGCTGACGGAGTTCAAGGGCGAGTTCGGCCCGACGCTGATCACCGGCTTCGCCCGCATCGGCGGCTGGCAGGTCGGCGTGCTGGCCAACGACGGCGTGCTGTTCACCGAAAGCGCGACCAAGGCCACGCATTTCATCGACCTGTGCTGCAAGCGCAACATCCCCCTGCTGTTCCTGGCCGACGTGGCGGGCTTCATGGTGGGACTGGAAGCGGAGCAAGGCGGCATCGCCAAGGCGGGCGCGCGCTTCATCACCGCCATGAGCTCGGCCAAGGTGCCCAAGTTCACGATCATCACCGGCGGCTCCTATGGTGCGGGCAACCTCGCCATGTGCGGCCGGGCGTTCAAGCCCAACGCCATGTTCATGTGGCCCAACGGACGCGCGGCCATCATGGGGCCCGACCAGGCCGCCACGACCCTGGCCATGGTCAAGCGGCAAAACCTCAGCGCCAAGGGCCAGGAGTGGAGTGCCGACGAGGAAGAGGCCTTCAAAGCCCCGATACGCCAGCAGTACGAGACCTTTGCCGCGGCCCGCAATTTCGCCCGCAACCTGTGGGTGGACGGCATCCTGGACCCCGCAGAAACCCGCCAGACGCTGACTTTGCTGCTGGACCTGGCCGCCAGAGTTGCGCCGCAGGCTACCCCATTTGGCGTCTTCCGCATGTAAGGACCCTCCGATGTACAAGAAAATTTTGATAGCGAACCGCGGAGAAATCGCCTGCCGCATTGCACGCACCCTGCGCAAGATGGGCATCGCGGTCGCCACGGTGCACTCCACCGCCGATGCACAGGCCCTGCACGTGCAGGAAATCGGCGAATCCATTCTGATCGGCGAGGGTCCGGCGCGCGAAAGTTATCTGGATGTCGACGCCGTCATCCAGGCCGCACAGGCCGTGGGCGCGGATGCCATCCACCCGGGCTTTGGCTTTCTGTCCGAGAACCCCCTGCTGGCTAGGCGCTGCAGTGAAGTCGGCATCGCCTTCATCGGCCCTTCGCCGCAGGTGCTTGAGCTGTTTGGTGACAAGGCCACCGCCAAGGCCCTGGCCCAGCAGCACGACATCCCGACCGCCGGCGGTCTGCTCGAACCCAGCGACGACATCGAGAAGATCATGGCGGCCGTGCAGGCACTGCCGCTGCCGTGCATCGTCAAGGCAGTGGCTGGCGGCGGCGGCAAAGGCATGCGCGTGATCCGCTCCCTCGATCAGGCCAGGGACGCCGCGCTGGCAGCGATCCGCGAAGGCCTGTCTTCGTTTGGTGACGGGCGGCTGATTGTCGAGCGCTATCTGAGCCAACCCCGGCACATCGAAGTGCAGATCCTGGGCGATGGCCAGGGCGGCGTGATCCATCTCTTCGACCGGGAATGCTCGCTGCAGCGGCGCCACCAGAAAGTCCTGGAGGAAGCCCCCGTCTCCAGCATCCCGGACAGCATGCGCCAGAAACTCTGGAAGCACGCGGTCACGCTGGGCCAGGCCACCCGGTACCTGGGCCTGGGCACCGTGGAATTCGCCGTCACCGAGGACGCCGCCATCTTCCTGGAAGTCAACCCCCGGCTGCAGGTCGAGCACCCCGTGACCGAATGCATCACCGGGCTGGACCTGGTGGAACTGCAGGTGAGAACCGTTTTCGAGGGCCGTCTGCCCCTGCACCAGGACGAGCTGACGGCCACCGGCCACGCACTGCAGGCCCGTCTGTACGCCGAAGACCCGGAGCAAGGCTTTCTGCCCTCCACCGGCCGCATTCTGGCGTTGCGCCTCGATGGCAGCGTGCGCACCGACACCGGCGTCGCCGTGGGCAGCGAGATCAGCGCCTACTACGATCCCATGATCGCCAAGATCATTGCGCATGATTCGACGCGCATCAAGGCGCTGCACCGGTTGAGCGCCGCCCTGTGGGAGACCAGCGTGCTGGGCGTGACCAGCAACCGGGGCTTCCTGCTCGGCCTGCTGGCAGACCCCAGGGTCCAGGCCAATGCGGTGAACACCGAGACCATAGACCAATGGCTGGCCGAGCGCGGACCGCACAAGGAAGATGAGCGCCACGTCGCGGCATTGATGGCCCTGTGGCGCGCCGTCACGCAGCGCGGCGGCGCAGCGTCCAACGCCTGGCACGACAACGGTCTGACGGGCTGGCGCATGTTTCGCGGCGTCCATGCCGATGCCATCACCCTGCGCTACGCCGTGGCCTCGGCCGCCGCGAAATGGCGTGTCGGCTTTGGCCCCACCACCGGCCAGGGCGCATGGCCGGTGCGGGTCGATGACCAGATCTTCAACGTCAGCGTGAGCCCCGCCACGGCCCAGGGCCGCCACCTTGTATCCGTGGATGGCCACAACCTGCAGTTCGATTCCGCCTGCCTGGCGCAGCGCGCATGGGGCAGCGTGGGCAACACGCAACTCGCCTTGGACATTCTCCCGCTGCATTCGACCCTGGGCGGTCGCAGCGCCGACCAGGCAGGGCTGGTCGTCGCGCCGATGATGGGCATGCTGATCGACGTCCATGTGCTGCCGGGGCAAAGCGTGCGCGCCGGCGAGAAGCTCGCCACCCTGGAGTCCATGAAAATGGAAATGTCCATCACCGCCACCGCGGAGGGCGAGGTCTCCTGGATAGGCTGCGAGCGCGGCGCCAAGGTCGAACGCAACCAAGAGCTGTTTCGCATCGTGCAAGCAGCCTGAAAGGATGAGCACATGACTTCATTGCCCCAGAAGATCGAGATTCACGAGGAGGGGCCCCGCGAGGGCTTCCAGATCGAGCCCGCCGGCTTCTCCGTGGCCGACCGCGTGGCACTGGTCGAGGCGCTGGCCGATGCAGGCCTGACGCACATCCAGGTCGCATCGTTCGTCAACCCAGCCCGGGTGCCGCAGATGGCGGATGCCCCCGAGCTGTTCCGCACCCTGCGCAAACGCGCCGGCACGCGCTACACGGCCCTGTGGCTCAACGACAAGGGCTTCGAGCGCGCACTGGCCACACCCCAGGTCGACCTGGAGGGCAGCTTGTATTTCTATGCCTCGGATGCCTTCAGCCGCCTCAACAACGGCGCATCGGCCAAGGCCCATGCCCAATCACAAGGCGACTGGATCAGCCGCTACCAGGCCCAGCATCTGCCGGTCGAGACGGCCTATCTGATGACGGCC
>JAMNYN010000536.1 GCA_023622805.1 Pseudomonadota bacterium
AGGCCTGGCTGCAGCGCTGGATAGACTCCGCACTGTTCGCCGAAGTGATGGAAACCTACCCCGGCTGGCGCGACGGCGAGGCCGGACCGACCTTCATGGCCCAGGTATCGGGCGCGCAGTAAAGAACTGCCGGCCATGGACCGCCGGCCCGGGCCATGGCGGCCTTGCGAGCCTCACCGAGGCTTCAGGCCAGTCTTTCCGGTTCCGGTTCAGGCTCCGGAGCTGGCGCGCCTTTCACCTCACGGATTTGGCTCTAAGGGATCGCGCCCCGCGAAAAATCGGTCCCCACGGAAGGCGACAATTGCACCCGTCGATTATCAGCATCATCCTGCTCTGAAGCACCCTCGGAGGCTCTCTGCCTTTGCGCAACAGAGGACGGAAAGACTTCAGCGTCAGATTGCTTGTCGTCGGAAAGCGGCCCGAGTGCCCTTTTCACGGGTATGCCAGATGGATCGAAGTGCCCATCATCGGCCCCCTGTTCAGGTTTGTGCACGGTGTTCTGCAGTCGCTCGATCGCCGCAGCGGGACTCGCGGGAAGCTTGAGTGCCAGTGCCGGATTGGCGCTCCTGTCCTGATGACTGAAATTCACTCCTGACTCCAGGGCGAACGCCGTGGGATTCTTGAATATTTGCACAGCGGCGGGTATCACGGGATCTTCGGAAGAATCGACAAAATTTTCAGGGTGTTTCTCTATCGCCAGCCATAATTCCAACAATATCGAAATATCCGTGTTGAGAGCAATACTAATCGCTTCCCACACCTGATTTTTCGACAAGGGAAATTTCTGCTTGAGCAGGAAACTCACCGTGTCCGCATGTTTGTTTGTTACAGCATATGTCAGCGCGGAGAGTCCATGCCCGTTCACCTTGTTGACGTCTGCCTTTGCCTTTTTTAACTTAAGCGATATTTCATTTTTCCCGGCATCCAAGGAGAGCATCAAGGCCGTCACGCCGGAGAAGGAGGCACAATTGATATGCTCATCGCTGGGGTCTGCCTTGAGCAAGGCGGAAAAAATCTCACCATCACCCCCATTAGAGGCAGCACTGTTTGCCGCAATCATCAGGGCAGTAAAACCTTCGGCGAAACTTTGAGCTTTTAGATCAGCTCCTCTATTTATTAACTCGCCAACCCCTTCGACACTTCCAATATCCACAAGTATCATCAACGGCGTATATCCGCGATCGTCTTTCACATTCACATTTGCACCGCTGGCAAGCGCATTACGCAATTTTTCAACATTACCTTCCTTGGCCGCAGCAAGAAGATAAGCATCCTGTTTGTTCACAATATTTCCCGTGAACTTCGCAAAGGCAACAGACACCGTTTCGCTTGGAATTTTTGCATTGATTGTCATTACAACCTCCGGATTTATTGGCATTTATGTCAAATTTAAATAGCCCTCACAGGCATGATGTGCGGCACCCCACCCTGTCGCGCGGGTCTTGATCAACCGCGCATGGGACCAGGCTCAGGGAGCAGGCAGTTGGGTCTTCTTGAAACCGCTCTGTCCTTGCTGCGTGGTAGTCGTCGGGTTATGGGGTCTGACTGCCTGCGCAACGTCATCGTCATGCGCCACCGTCGGGCGTTGCTTGCGGACATTGGCAGCCGATGGGGCCACACCCACCCTGCCGCCTTGTACAGATTCCCTTGACGCCATTGATGCGCTCGAGATGCTGCTCTCCGAGTTGGGACCAGGATTATTGGCGACAAGCATGGCCATATTTGCACCTTGACCGGGAGAAGTGGGACTCACGATCTCAAGGATTTTATGCATTGCTTCAGGCATGACCGATTCCACACCAATATCAATGAATTTCTGCGGAAAATCTTGAATATTGATCCACAACTTCAAGAAAAGAGAAATGTTTTTTCTCTCGAGAGCCAGACCTACAGCATCCCACATCTGGTTGATGGCCAGCCTGGAGTTTTGCTCTAACAAAAAATCGATGGTCGACACATCCCCGACCATCACAGCATAAGTCAGTGCAGAGTAACCACTTGCATTCAATTGATTGACATCTGCACCGGCATCTATCAGCTTGCGTGATGCCACATACTTTCCAGCATCCAGGGCAATCATCAACGCACTAAACCCACTCGCAGGGTCGGCATAATTCACACAGCTGGTGTCAACATCGCCTTCCAGCAGGGCATCAACCATCCTGGCATCGAGTTCATCATCGAACATCGAATTTACCGCCATCATCAAGGCGGTATACCCTTTTTTCGTACATGTAGCTGAAAAATCTGCATCAGATTTTCTCAAAAGTATTACCGAGTCAACATCTCCTCTCTTCACTGACTTCATCAAGAGCGTATATCCCTCGTTGTCCTTCGCATCAAGATCTTCATCCAAGCTTATTGCCTGCATTATTCTCATCTTCATCCTCGGGATGGAAACTCCAACAATGTCCTGGTTAAATTCATCACTGTCGGTCAATAAATAGTGCGGCAATAAGGATGCCGTGGTTGTTCTTGGGACTGTGGCCATATCAATCTCCAACTGATTGCTGGTGTCAAAATAAACGTTGCAAGCACAAGGTCGGGACAGCGCGACGCGCTGCCCGCAACTTTGCTGCTATTTGTGACAAACGCCGGAAATCAGTCTCGCAGGTGTTTACCCTTGGTTTTGCTGCCGGGCACATGCCGGCCAGCGGGGCTGGCTAGAACTCGACATCGCCGCGCCCCATCTCGCGTCACTCGCCATCCGCGCTCGCCTGGCGCTGGCCCATGCGGGAATTGCCTGCGAGCTGCGCTAAGTCAATCGCGCGCCCAGCCCGCGGCCTTGCTGCAGGTTTCGCCCAAAGGCACGCATCGACGAAGCCCAGGCTGAAAAACCATTGCCCGCGCTGCAGGCCTGGATAGACTACGTACTGTTCGCCAAAGTGATGGAAACCTACCCGGCTGGCGCGACGGCGAGACCGGACCGACCTTCATGGCCCAGGTGTCGGGCGCGCAGTAAAGAACTGCCGCCCCGCGTCCCACCCTGTCGCGCGAGTCTTGATCAACCGCGCATGGGAACGGGCTCAGGGAAGACGTTTAATACGTTCAATACTTTTAATACCAAGAAAACGGCCCGTTTACCGTTTCTGGCGTTTCTCGGTCGGCGCGCTGTCATTGTTCTGAGGTCTGGAGACCTGCGAAACGTTATCGCCAACAGCCTGAGGGCGTTGCTTGCGGACATTTCTAGCCGATGGGGCCACCCCCCCCACGCCGTCCTGAATCGATTGCCTTAACGCCATTGATGCGCTTGAGACGCTGTTCGGTGGAATGGGACCAGGATTGTTGGCGACATGCATGGCCATGGCAGCCGATGGGCCCACACCCGCCGCGCCGTCTTGAATCAATTGCCCTGACGCCATTGATGCGCTCGAGATCCTGTTCGCCGCATTGGGATCAGGATTGTTGGCGACAGGCATGGCCATGGCAGCTGATGGGCCC
>JAMNYN010000393.1 GCA_023622805.1 Pseudomonadota bacterium
CAGGTGAAGTCCTTGCCGTTGATGGGCAGGTCCAGCTGGGTGGCGCAGGCCTGCGTGCGCAGCGCCGAGCCATGCACTTTGAGCTGCGGCAGGAAGACGCCGCTGTTGCCGCACATCAGGCGGCTCCAGGCGCCGCCGGCCAGCACGACGCGCGTCGCCGCCACGCGGCCGTGCTCGGTGACCACGCCGGCGAGCCGGCCGGCGACGATGTCCAGACCGCGCACCGCGCACTGCTCAAAGATCTGGCAACCCGCGGCCCGCGCCAGTTGCGCGATGCCTGCGGTGGCGAGCTGGGGTTCGGCCACGCCGTCCTCGGCGCTGTGCAGCGCACTGGTCCATGGGCGCCTGGAAGCTTCGGTCAGCAGCTGCTGCACGCCCTCTTGGTCGAGCAGGCGCGCGTCCGTGGGATGTTGCCATGTCGAGGCCAGCCAGGCTTCGTGCTCTGCCTGGTCGGCCGCGTTGTCGCCCAGGTAGGCCAGGCCGGTCTGGCGGTAGCCCACGTTCACCTGTTGCTGGATCTCGCGCCACAGGCTGTTGGCGCGGCGGGCCAGCGGCAGTTCCGCGGGGTCGCGGCCTATGCTGCGTATCCAGCCCCAGTTGCGCGACGATTGTTCGCCCGCGAGCACGCCTTTTTCAAAGACGGCGACGCGCAGGCCGGCCTTGCTCAGTGCCCAGGCCGTGCTGATACCGATGATGCCGCCGCCAATGATGGCGACGTCGACTTGCTGTGGAAGTGGGGAAGACATGGTGCGGGGAGAGAAAGAGACAAGGGGAGGCCGACTCAGCCGGGATAGCCCAGCGCGTCGCGCAGCCGGTACCACTGCAGCGCAGCCAGGGCGCTGAACTGGCGCACGGGGTACAGGGGCAAGCGCCTGACGGGCGTGACGGGAAAGTCCAGCGCCGCGGCCGGCGTGCCGCGCACGGCTTCGCTCAGCACCCGTCCGAGGGCCGTGCCCATGGCCACGCCGCGACCGCAGTAGCCGTAGGCGGTCCACAGCCCGTCGTCCAGCTGGTGCAGATGGGGCAGGTCGTCTATGGTCATGCCCACGCGGCAGGCCCAGCCGTGGGGAAAGGTCAGCCCGCACAGTTGCGGGAAGCGCTCGCACGCCGCCTGGCGCAATTGCGCGCGGGTGCTGGCATCGAGCTGCTCGCTGTGGCGGCCCCGCCCGCCGATGACGAAGCGGCCCTCGGGGTCTAGGCGGCAGTAGTAGGTGATCTTGCGGGTTTCGGAAACCCCTGCGCGCAGCGGCAGCAGGCTGTGCTGCAGGGCCGCGGGCAGCGGATCGGTGGCGATCTGCGCGCTGGCCACGTTCACATAGGACTGCGCGACCTGGGGCAGCAACTGGTCGGTGTAGGCGTCGGTCGCGGCGATGACCTGGCGGGCGCGCACCGCATGGCCGTTGACCTGCAGCTGGAATCCGCCGGGGGCGCTGCGGATGGATTGCACCGGCGAATGCTCGTAGAGCGTGGCGCCCAGATCGACCGCCGCACGGGCCAGGCCGCGCGCATACGCCAGCGGCTGCACGGCGCCCGCGCTTTGCTCGAGCAAGCCGCTGGGCCAGTAGTCGGAGCCGGTGGCGGCGCGTATGGCGTCCCGGTCGAGGTAGCGCGTGCTGCCGCCATGGGCGTTGATCTCGCGCGAGCGTCGGGCCAGGTAGTCGCTGGAGGCGGGCGAATACGCGCCCTGCAACCAGCCGTTGCGCGTGGGCTGGCAGTCGATCTGGTGGTGCTCGACGAGGTCGAACAAGGCGTCGGCGCAGCCGTAGCCAAAGTCCATCATGCGGCGCGCGGCATGCTCGCCGAAGCGCTGGATCAGCGCCGAGGGCAGCGGCTTGAAGCCGGGCACGACCTGGCCGCCATTGCGGCCCGAGGCGCGGTGGCCGACTTCAAAGGCTTCGAATAGCGCGACCTGCACGCCGGCCTGGGCCAGGTGCAGGCCGGCCGACAGCCCGGTGAAACCGCCGCCGATGACGGCCACGTCGACTTGCAGGGGCGCTTGCAACGCCATGCCCGCGGCGCGCGCGGACGCCGTGGCGGCCCAGAGCGACGCGCTGGGCGCGAAAAGATCGGTGCGCATGGGGCTACTCGGCGTGCGTGACGCGGCGCAGGAAGTCCTGCATGCGTTCATTGCGTGGCTGGGTCAGCACCTGCGCCGACGGGCCTTGCTCGGCGATGCGGCCGCCGTCGAGGAACAGCACGCGGTCGGAGACTTCGCGGGCGAACTTCATCTCATGGGTCACGACCACCATGGTCATGCCTTTTTCCGCCAGCTTGCGCATCACTCCCAGCACTTCGCCGACCAGTTCCGGGTCCAGCGCCGAAGTGGGTTCGTCAAACAGGATGGCGTCGGGCTGCATGGCCAGCGCGCGTGCAATCGCCACGCGCTGTTGTTGGCCACCCGAGAGCTGGTTGGGGTAATGGGCCATCTTTTCCGCCAGGCCCACGGAGGCCAGGATGTCGCGTGCCCGTTCGCTGGCTTCGGCCAGGCTTTCGTTCTTGACGTGGACCGGCCCTTCCATGACGTTTTCCAGCGCGGTGCGGTGCGGGAACAGGTTGAAGCGCTGGAACACCATGGCCACGCGCTGGCGGATCTGGCGGATGCTTGGCGCGTTCGCGTCCACGCGCACGCCGTCGATGGTGATGCTGCCGCCCTGGTATTGCTCGAGGCCGTTGATGCAGCGCAGCATGGTCGACTTGCCCGAGCCCGACGGGCCGATCAGGCAGACCACTTCGCCGCGCTGGATCTCGGCGTCGATGTTCGTCAGCACCTGGTGGCTGCCGTAGGACTTGCTCAGTTGCTCGATCTTGATCATTTGCGATTTCCCAGACGGCGCTCCAGCTTGCCCACGCCATACATCATGGGCAGGCTCATGGCGAGATAAATCAGGGCCACCAGCGTGAAGATGGTGGCGCTCTTGAACGTGGCGGCGGAGATCAGCTTGCTCTGCATCGACAGTTCAACGACGGTGATGACGGCGGTCTGGGACGAATCCTTGAGCATCATCACCAGGTTGTTGCCGTAGGGCGGCAGGGCGATCTTGAAGGCCTGCGGGAAGATCACGCGGCGCAGCACCTTGGCGCGCGACATGCCCAGGGATTGCGCGGCCTCGTACTGGCCCACATCGACGGCGTCTATGCCCGAGCGGAACACTTCGGCCATGTAGGACGAGTAGGCAATGCCCAGACCCAGCGCGCCGGCCTGGAATGCGCTCAGGCTGATGCCGAAGTCGGGCAGCACGAAGTACATGTAGAACAGCACGACGACGATGGGCACGCCCCGGATCAGGTTGGTGAGAATGCGGCTGGCATGGGCCAGGGGGGCCACGCCGGAAACGCGCAGCAAGGCCCAGAAAAGGCCTAAAAGCGTGGCGATGAGCAAGGCCGCAATGGTGATGGCGATGGTCGTCAAGACCCCTTGCATGAGGACGGGCAGGTAG
>JAMNYN010000251.1 GCA_023622805.1 Pseudomonadota bacterium
TCATTGCGCGCCCCGCGTTCACCGACCCTGAAATCCTGCGCAGCTCCCTGGCCGGCGTGATTTTGCGCATGAAGTCGCTGGGCCTGGGCGACGTGGTCAACTTCCCCTTCCTCGAAGCGCCTTCGGGCCGGGCGATTGCCGACGGTTACCAACTGCTGGCCGAGCTGGGCGCGGTCACCGACCACGGCGACATCACGCCCATGGGCCAGGAGTTGTCGCGCCTGCCGCTGGATCCGCGCGTGGGCCGCATGATTCTGGAAGCGCGTGCGCGCGGCGCCGTGGCTGAAGTGCTGGTGATCGCTTCGGCGCTGTCGGTGCAGGACGTGCGCGACCGGCCCATTGACGCCCAGCAGCAGGCCGACCAGCAGCATGCCAAGTTCGACGACGAGAAAAGCGAATTCAGCGGCTACCTGCGCCTGTGGAAGTGGTTGGAAGATGCGCGCGGCGGCAAGGTGGTGGCGCAAAGCCGGCGCGAAATGAGCGCCCAGGCCGCGCCCGCGCCCAAGGTTTCGGCGCGCAATGCGGCCTTTCTGCCCGTGGCCCAGCGCAGCACGGGCGCGCAGGCCCCGGTGGACGCTGCTGCGGCGGCCTGGAAGCCCGATGTGGGCGTGCCCGTGCCGGCCAGCGACGCTTCGCACAAGATCAGCAACCGCCAGTGGGAGCAGCTGCTGCGCCAGAACTTCATCAACATCCGCCGCGTGCGCGAGTGGCGCGACATTTACTCGCAGCTGCTCACTGTGGTGAAAGAGCACCGCTGGCAGATCAATACCCAGCCCGCGGGCTACGAGGCGCTGCACCTGTCCATGCTGTCGGGCCTGCTGGGCAACCTCGGCTACAAGGGCGACGAAAGCGACAGCTACCTGGGCGCGCGCGGTATCCGTTTCCACCCGCATCCGGGCGCGCATTTGTCCAAGAAGCCCGGCCGCTGGATCGTCGCCGCCGAGCTGGTCGAGACGTCGCGGCTCTACGGCCGGGGCATTGCCGCCGTCGAGCCGGTTTGGCTGGAAGAAGTCGGCGCCCATCTGCTGAAGAAGCAGCTGCTGGACCCGCATTGGGAAAAGAAGAGTGCCGATGTGGTGGCACTGGAGCGCGCCACGCTCTACGGCCTGGTGGTCTACAACAGCCGGCGCACCAGCTTTGGCAAGGTCGATCCGCAGTCGGCGCGCGAGCTGTTCATCCGCCAGGCACTGGTCGACGGCGGCTGGGACACGCGCCTGCCGTTCCTGCAGGCGAACCGCAAGCTGGTCGCCAAGATCGAGGAGATGGAGCACAAGTCGCGCCGCCAGGACGTGCTGGTCGACGACGAGCTGATCTACGCCTTCTACGACCAGCAGCTGCCCCAGGACGTGTTCAGCGGCGCAACCTTCGAGCGCTGGTTCCAGACGGCCAGCCGCGAGAACCCCGATCTGCTGCGCCTCACGCGCGACGAGTTGATGCGCCACGAGGCCGCGGGCATCACCACCCAGGCCTTCCCCAAGGTGATCAAGCTCGGCGGCGTGGACTGCGAAGCCCAGTACCTGCATTCGCCCGGCGACCCGCGCGATGGCGTCACGGTCACCGTGCCGCTGTTCGTGCTCAACCAGGTCAGCGAAGAGCGCGCCGAGTGGCTGGTGCCGGGCATGCTCAAGGACAAGATCCAGGCCCTGCTCAAAAGCCTGCCCCAGCGTCCGCGCAGCCGCTTCGTGCCATTGCCGGAAAACGCCACGCGCCTGGCGGCGCTGTTGTGCGAGCCCGAGCGCTATGTGCAGGGCGGCCTGATCGACGCACTGCTCAAGCAGGTGCGCGACGAGACCTCGCTGGACGTCAAGCGTGCCGACTTCAAGCTCGACATGTTGAGCCCGCATTTGTTCATGAACTTCCGCGTGACCGACGAGCACGGCCGCCAGCTGGGCCAGGGCCGCAACCTGGGCGCGCTCAAGGCCCAGCTCGGCGCCAAGGCGCGCGGTGCGTTCCAGGCGCTGGCCGGCATGAAGCTGGCCACCGTGCTGGAAGACAAGGCCCCGGCCGCCGCTGCCGCCCCGCAGCCTGCGGGCAAGGCCCAGGCGCCCGCCAAGGCCCAGCCCGCGGCCAAACCGGCCAGCGATGCGCCCGCGGCCGGCCAGCGCTACACCCAGTGGAGCTTTGGCAGCTTGCCCGAGCTGATGGAAATTCGCCAGGGCTCGCAGTCGCTGGTGGGCTTTCCGGCGCTGATCGACCAGGGCGATGCCGTGGGCATCGAGGTCTTCGACGAGCCCGAAGTCGCGGCCGCCAAGCACCGCGCCGGTCTGCGCCGGCTGTTTGCGCTGCAGATCAAGGACGCGCTGAAGTACCTGGAAAAGAACATTCCCGACCTGCAGAAAATGGCCGTGGCCTATATGCCGCTCGGCACGCAGGAAGAGCTGCGCCAGCAGATCATCGACGTGGCGCTGGACCGGGCCTTCGTGCTCGATCCGCTGCCGACCAACGCCGCCGAATTCACCCAGCGGGTGCAGGACGGGCGCGGCCGGCTGACGCTGATCGCCAACGAAGTCGCGCGTCTGGCCGGCTCCATCCTGGTCGAGTATTCGGCCGCGGCGCGCAAGATCAAGGACACGAAGAACGCGCCCGAAGCCACGGCCGACGCGCAGCAGCAACTGCAAAAGCTCATGCCCAAGCAGTTCATCGCCGCCGCGCCCTGGGTGCAGCTGGCGCACTTCCCGCGCTACCTCAAGGCCATCACGCTGCGCCTGGACAAGTGGCGTGCGGACCCCGCGCGCGATGCGGCCCGGCTCGCCGAGCTGCGCCCGCACGAGCAGCGCTACTGGCGCCTGGTGGCCGACCGCAAGGGCCAGGTCGATGCGCGCATGCAGGAATACCGCTGGATGCTCGAAGAGCTGCGCGTGGGCTTTTTCGCCCAGGAGCTGCGCACGCCGTACCCGGTGAGCGTCAAGCGCCTGGACAAGCTGTGGGCACAGCTGCAGCGCTGAAGGGAAGGGTGGCATGGCAGGCCTGTTCTGGCGCCGCCCGCTCCTGCCGCAGGAGCGCGACTTTGCCCGGCAGTATTTCGGCCCGGCGCTCGACGCTTTGCTGCCCGGCATGCACCTTTACCTGCGCCGCGTGGGCGATACGCGGCGCGCGCTGTCGGTCAACGGCGGGCGCATCTCCATGCCGCGCGTCTGCTTCACGCAGGGCGATCCGCGCCAGCCGCTGCGGCTGACGCACCCGCAGATCGCGGGCTGGTTTGCGCATGAACTGCTGCACCAATGGCAGCGCGCCCAAGGCGTGGCCGTGACGCGCCAGGCGCTGTGGCTGCAGCTGCGCTATCTGCTGGGCGGGCGCAACCCCTATGCCTACACGCACTGTGGCGACGCCCAGGCCATGCGCGACTGCTTTGCCCAGGCCCAGGTCGAGCAGCAGGGCCAGATCTGGGAAGACCATGTGCGCGCCTGTGTCGCGGGTCGACCGGCAGAGGAAT
>JAMNYN010000100.1 GCA_023622805.1 Pseudomonadota bacterium
CACCGCGGAACTCGCTACGCGCCCGGGGCTTGGCGCCCCCGGCGCTGCGCTCGAACAACCGCGGTGAGCTAGATGACGAAGCCTTCGTGTCCTTCGGCACTGCGGCCAGCCCGTGCCCTGTGCGCGGCAGGCGCATCCACAAGGGGTGGGGGACGGGATAGCTTCTTTGGGGCGTGGATGGCGTGCGCTTTGCGGAGGGTGACGGCCCCCTTGGGGGGCAGCGAGCCACACGCAGTGGGCGAGCGTGGGGGCCCTATTCAGGTACCTTGTTGGCAATGGTCTTCATCTTGCCCAGGAACAGGCGCAGGAAGAACAGGCCCATGCCAATGATCAACAGGATGGAAATCAGGCTCATCAGGCCGTAGTCGGTCGAAAACAGGTCTATCCACAGTTTCATTGCATCGCTCCAGTCTGGCCGGGTAAGGGTACGGCGCCATGCGACAACTATCACCGCGGATGCGCTGGAGAGCCTTGCGCCAGATCAAGAGGCCTGCAGGGCGCGCCCCGGCCCGCACGCATGCCGCCCTTTGGACTACACGCGCACAAGCGGTTTGCACCCAAGCTGACAGTGCCGTCGGCGGATGCCGGGCTGCCCCATGGCAGCCGCGTCGCCGTCACTGGACCTTGGTTGTGAACTGGAGCGCATATGACGACACCCGAAGACAAAAACCTGAATCTGGACCCGATCACCAAAGAGCCTGGGGCCCACCCCGTGGGCACGGGCCTGGGTGCCGGCGGTGGCGCACTGGCCGGGGCTGCCGCCGGGGCCATCGGCGGCCCGGTGGGAGCCGCCTTGGGGGCCGTGGTGGGGGCGGTAGCTGGTGGCCTGGCGGGCCACAGCATGGCCGAAGCCATCAACCCCACGACCGAAGACGCCTATTGGCGCAGCGCGCACGACGAGCAGGACTATGCGCATTCGACCTACACCTACGAAGACTATGCGCCGGCCTACCGGGCGGGCTGGGAAAGCCGCGCTGCGGGCCATAGCCAATGGGAGAAGGTGCGCGACGAGTGGTCGCGCAGCTGGAACGGCCAGACCAGTGGCTCACGCCTGCGCTGGGACGAGGCCGAGCCCGCGGCCAAGGCGGCCTGGGAGCGCGCCAACGAACACTACGTGTTCAACAAGCAAGAATAGCCGGCTCAGGCCTTGGCGCCGCGCCCGCCCGGCGCTGCGCTGGGCACGGACGCTTCTGGCGGCAGGGCCTGCAACAGGCCGGCCGCGGCCGTGATCACGCAATGCGTGAGGCGCTGCAGTCCGGCCTGGGCATTGCGCGCGTGGGCCCAGTACAGCGGAATGTCCACGCCCGTGTCCGGCCGTATTTCCACTAGCGTGCCGTTGTCGAGGTGGTGCTGGATCAGCAGCGTGGGCTGCATGGCCCAGCCCACGCCGGCTTCGCAGGCGCGCACGAAAGCATAGGCCGAAGGCAGCCAGTGCTTGGGGGGCGCGTGGCGCGAGGCCAGGCCCTGGGCGTGCAGCCATTTGTCATGCATGCTGTCCTTGCGGTCATAGCTGAGCATGGGCGCGCGCGCCATGGCTTCGGGCGTGACGCCCTGTGAGAAGTGCTGTTGCATGAAAGCCGGGCTGGCGGCGGCCACGTAGCGCATGGAGCCCAGCGGCCAGGTGTTGCAGCCGGTGATGCTGGTCGATGTGGCCGTGACGGCCGCCATGACTTCGCCTTGCTTGATGCGCTGGGCCGTGTGGTCCTGGTCGTCGATGCTGATGTCCAGCAACTCATTGCCGTCGCGTGTGAAAGCCGCCATCGCGTCCATGAACCAGGACGACAGGGAGTCGGCGTTGACGGCCAGCTTGAGCGTCGGGGGCATGTGCTGGCCGTCGGGCATCAGCGCCGGATTGGTGCGGCGTAACTCGTTTTCCAGCAATGCCACCTGCTCGGCATGCAGGCACAGCCGGCGCCCGGCTTCCGTGCCGGTGCAGGGCTGGCCGCGCAGCACCAGCACCTGGCCCAGGCGTTCTTCCAACAGCTTGATGCGCTGCGAAACCGCCGAGGAGGTGATGTGCAGCTTGCGCGCTGCCCGCTCGAAGCTGCCTTCGCGCACCACGGCGACCAAGGCTTCCAGTCCTGCGTAGTCGAACATTCAGTTTGCCTTAAGAGGTGTCATAGGATTTAATTTTACTTAATATCCTGCCCCGTCCACAATTTCCCTTATGTGGACTACGACTATCTCTTCTTCCTGGGTTGCGGGCTTTACCGTGTGCCTGTCGCTGATCATCTCCATCGGCGCGCAAAACCTCTATGTGCTGCGCCAGGCGGTGCAAGGCCGGCATGTGCGGGCCTGCGTGGCCTGGTGCGTGGTCAGCGACGCGCTGCTGATTGCGGTCGGCGTGGCCGGCATGTCGCAGTTGATCGCGGGCGCGCCGGCATTGGCTTACTACCTGTCGGGTGGCGGTGCGCTGTTCCTGCTGGCGTACGGTCTGTATGCGTTGTGGCGTGTGGTGTTCGCGGCCGACGTGGTGCCGCATGGCGCGGGCGTGGCGCAGCGCGGGCTGCTCAGCGTGCTCAGCACCCTGGCCGTGATCACCCTGCTCAACCCCCATGTCTACCTGGACACCGTGCTGCTGGTCGGCAGCATAGGCGCGCGCCAGGAAGGGGCGCTCAAAGCGGTGTTCGTGGCTGGAGCGGCCTGTGCCAGCCTGGTGTGGTTTGTGCTGCTGGCGCTGGCCGGCCGGCGCATGCAGCACTGGTTTGCCCATCCGCTGCCCTGGCGCGTGCTCGACGCCTTGACGGGCGTGATGATGCTGGCGCTGTCGTGGTGGGTGTGGGATGGGATGAACACCCCCTGAGCCGCTGACGCGTCTTCCCCCTCTCAGCCTTCGGTGGAGGGGGACGGCAGCCTCGGTGCGGGGGGCCCTTCCTCGCTGCCCCCTTGCTGGGCCGCGCCAGTTGCGCAGGCAATGGGCTTTGCGAGCGCTGAAAAAATGCCCCTCTAGGTTTCAGGCCAGCTGCGCCAGTATTTCCAGCAGGCCCCATTGGTTGCACTGGACCTGGTAGTAGCCGCTGGTGCCGCGCTTCTGGCTCTGGCCTTCGATCACGATCACATGGCCCATGGCCTTGGCGGCCGACAGGGGGCGGATCTTGTCGTACTGGTTGGCTTCGGCCACATCGCCGCGAAACAGCAACAGCGCGGCGTTGGCATCGGGCTGGCCGTATTTGCGCTCGTACAGCTCCAGGGTCTTGTCACGCGTGACTTCGTTCAAGCCTATGCGGACGGCCTTTTCAAGGGAAAGGGCTGGGGAAGGGGACAGCGTATCTTCAGACATGGAGAAATCCTGTGGGCCGAGGGCAAAGTGCCTTCTGGAAAAATGGGATCAAGCAGACGACTGGCGGCTATTTCACCATAGGCGATACGAGTTGCGTTGCATCCGCTTACACATTTACATATTTTTGGGCCGGACCGTTTTGCGGCG
>JAMNYN010000440.1 GCA_023622805.1 Pseudomonadota bacterium
TGGGAATGAAAGTGGGGGGCAAACGCAGGCTGTGGGTGCCGGCGCCTCTGGCGTATGGCGAGCGTTCCATGGGCGCCCATATCAAGCCCCACTCGAACCTGGTGTTCGAGATCGAGTTGCTCGAGGTGCTGACCCGGGACGATTGAGACCGTCACACAAAACTCGCCCGCCACGGCGGGTGGCGTCGCCTAAACAAACGGGGTGTTTCATTGCCTCACCCCCGGTGCGCCGAAAAGGAAGGGGTCGGCCCAGCGGGTTTTCGCGTTGTGGGCTTTGGTGGCTGCGTCGGGCGGGCGGACCATTTGCACGGTGGTGCTGCCGTCGCTGCCGTTGTAGACCACCGCGCTGGTGCCGCCATCGAGGTAGCTGGCCATGGTAGCCAGGTTGATGGCCACCAGCGCACTGCTGACCCCGGTATTACCCAGGCGACGGCCCAGGTCGTAGCCTTCGTCGACATTGCCCAGCTCAATACCGGTGCCGTCGGTGTTGAGGGTGTGCAGGGTGTTGTTGAGGGCAATCAGGCCGTCGATGTTGTCGGTGCTGTCGTAGAACACCCGCACCGGGGCAGCGCCTTCGGGCAAGGTGTTCAGGGCTTTGAGCCAGGCGCCTTGCAAGGCTTTGACCTGTAGCGCGGGCTTGAGGCGCTTGCCGGTTTCGTCGCTCATCGCCACTTTGATCGGGCGGTGCAGGTAACCGAGCATGGGCGCGGCGTCGAACTCCTTGACCTGGTGTTCGGCCCAGCGCACGGGTAGCCAGGGGGTGGGTGTGAAATGGCCGGGGCCGCGATTGCTCAGGGTTTGCCACAGCTCGGGGAGTTGGGCGTGCCAGTAGGCGCTTGGCATGGTGCCGGGGCCATGCGCATTCTCCACGCCTTCCGCCTGCTTCTTGGCCGCATAGATATCGTCGAATAAAAAAGAATGCTTCCAGTAGAAGGCCCATAACTTGCCCATATCGGTGCGCTTGTTTTGGTTGTCCTCTTCTTCGTTGCTGGCGAACGGGCGTAGGTATTGATCGACCCGATCCGAGCGCGATACCAGCAGGCCGGTCATGCTTTCGTAAACCTTGGGTACGAAGTGGCCATCCTGGAGCCACGGTGTTCCGGCGACCCGGTAACCGCTGCGGGTTACATCACCATCACGGCTGATAATCAGGGCCTCAGGTACCTCCTGGTGGTCATCAAAAAACTGGAAGAGCTTTTCGAGCATGGCTTGGGCGTGCGTGGTGTTATCGGCCTCCTGCCACAAGAACAGGGTTACACCGAGGGTGGCTTTATTACGGCCACTGAGAATGTCGCTTTCGGCGCCCATATTGTGTGGCTGTTTAGGAGGCCCCAGTGCAAAGGTCGGCAAGGGCCAGTAGGCCACGGCATCGCGGGCGGAATGGCGGAATGATGCACGGGTGTTGATTTTGGAATCATCACGGCGAGTGCCCGCTGAGTAAGGATAATCCTCGGCCTTCTGTGAATGGATCGAGCTGAAGTTGTCGTTCTTCTTTTGAATCAGGCGCCAGATGCCGGATTGCTGGTTTTCATCTATGGCGAGCCCTGCCGCCCGGATTTCCAGCGCATAGGTCCGTTCACGTTCCGCGATTTGCTCGGCGGTCAGTGGCGCCGGTTGCGTAACCGCCAGCCTTGGATTGACCCACTGCATCAGGGCCTTGCCACCCCATACCGCGCCATACAGCAGCGCCACGACACCGCACACGGCAGCCAGGCCAACGAGGGTGGGTGGCGCAATGTTTCTCATCGTCATTTCTTCTGTCTCTAAGTACGTTATCGCTTGATAGGTCACGAACGTCAGCCAGCCGAGCGCCAGGAGCAGACCGATCCAGAGGAAAACCGTTAAGCGCGGTCGGCTGCTCATGATTGACCTCCTGTGTGGCCGGGTCTTCTGACCAATGGGGGCGGCGTCATGGGCACCAGCTCAGGAGAGGGAAATGTTCCGTATTGGTAGTAGCGGAAATTGGCAGTAACCAAGGCTCGCGCCTGGGCACTGAGCTTTGGCCAGCCAGGCATTTGTGTTATCCCGTCGTTGAACAGCTCCCTGTCCACCCGCCAATCCGCCACCGCAATCAGCACCTCACGAATATGCGGATCGTCCAAACATTTTCCCTGCCCCACCGCCACATCCATCGCCGTCACCCAGCGGTGGTTTTCCGGGCTGCGCAACACCGCCGAGTGATAACTGTTGTTGCTCCATTCGTTGGGGTCGACTGCCAGGCGTGCGCGGATTTCGTTGGGGGTTTCTTCGCGTTCGATCAAGAAATAACCGACCGGGCTGAGCATCGGGTTGCCCGACATCCTCTGGCGCAGCACGCGGGTCTGGTCGTCCGGCGCCTTGCCCTGGTTCCAGGCGGCCAGCTCTTGGGCCTCGTCCACCCGGGTCGGGCTTTTGCGCAGTTCAACCCATTTGAATTCGGCGTTGCTATTGCCTAACGCGTTGTTCTGCGACACCGCATCTGGTGCGTCGAGGCCCGGTTGGGTCGGGCTGCCGGTGATGGCCTCGCCGCCAAACATCTGCGGCGCATGGGGCGGCACCAGGGCTTCGCCGTTGATGTAGACAGTTTCATTGAGGCCGGTGGTGGCCTGTAATAGCGCTTTGCCGGGATGGTGTTCCGCGGCGTAGCGCTCCCCCCACACCCGCAACGGCACCAGCGCCGGTTCAGCCCCCACGTAGATCGGCCGGCCATCGCGCTGGCGCGTGCTCCACAAGCGCTGATAAAACCCCGCAGGCATGGCGGGCATGACCGGCGTGCCATCGGGCAAGTGCGACGGCACGCCGAAGGTGCCGATACCGCTGACATCGCTCAGGCCCACGGTGGAGTCGTCATGGCTGAAATACAGGTAAACCTTGCCGCGGTTGTCCCGCTCGGGAAACACCAGGGTGCTGTTATCCGGCCCCAGGCGCTGGCCCTGCTGCGGCGACCAATTCGGCCCCGTGCGGCCGCCATAACCGGGCTGGCCGTATTGCATCGCGCTCAGGGGCGGTTGCGGGTGGGGCGTGGCCGTCATGGCCTGGACGATATCGATCAAGGTGGCGAGGGTGTCGCAGCCTTGCGGGGTTTTATCGGGCAACAGGCAATAGGGCGAAGCGACCATGATCGCGCAGTCAGCGCAGCGCTCGCCGCGATCCACCAGCAAGGCCTGCGCCAGCAGGGTTATCAACGTGCCCTGGCTGTGCCCCATGACGGTGATGGTTTCATCCGGGGCCAGGCGGCGCGCTTCACTGATAAGCATGGCCAGCCGAGGGGCGGCCAGGATGAAATAGCGGCGGTGCGGGTTGGCCCCCATGAACAAGGTGTTGGGCAGCGACAGGTTGGCCGCATGCCGGGTGATTTTGCTGAAGCCCTCGCCGAACATCTCCAGCAGGTTGTTGGTGGCATTGGCGAAAAACCCGCCGCCCTTGGCGAAGTGGCGGTCCAGACGAT
>JAMNYN010000442.1 GCA_023622805.1 Pseudomonadota bacterium
GGCCGAAATCGCGAATCATCTGCGACAGGATGGGCTGGTAGGCGCTTTCGCCCGCATACGACAGGCGCAGCAACTGACCCGACTTGCCCTGGAGATTGGTGGCCAGGGTGCGCACCCGCGCCAGCACGCTGGCGGGCAGCTCCTGAGGCAGGATTTCGTCGATCAGGCTCTTGGTGATGGGTTGCTGCGGACGGGTGAAGACGTCGATGACCGGGCCCATTTCCGCAATCCGGCCGGCTTCGATCACCGCCACGCGGTCGGCGATCTGCTTGATGACCTGCATCTGGTGGGTGATCAACACCACCGTCAAGCCCAGCTCGCGGTTGACCTGGCGCAGCAGGTCCAGGATGGAGCGCGTGGTTTCAGGGTCGAGTGCCGACGTGGCTTCGTCGCTGAGCAGCACCTTGGGATTGCTGGCCAGTGCGCGGGCAATGCCAACGCGCTGCTTTTGCCCGCCCGAAATCTGCGAAGGGTAGCGATCGCGCAACGCGCTCAGGCCGACCAGATCCAGCAGCGGGTCGACCCGCTTGCGGATGTCCGCCTTGGACATGCCCACCAGCTCCAGCGGCAGCGCGGCATTGTCGAACACGGTGCGCGAAGCCAGCAGGTTGAAGTGCTGGAACACCATGCCGATGTCGCGGCGCGCGGCACGCAGGTCGGCGTCGTTCAGTTTGGTCAGGTCGCGACCGTTGACGATCACTTCGCCCTGGGTCGGTCGATTGAGCAGGTTGATGCAGCGCACCAGCGAGCTTTTGCCCGCGCCGCTGCGCCCGATGATGCCGAACACTTCGCCGGCCTGGATATGCAAGTCGATGCCGCGCAAGGCTTCGACCGGGCCGGTCGGGCCTTGGTAGATCTGGGAGAGCCCCCGAATGTCGATCATGGAATGTGCTTTGGCGCAGTGCACACACCCGGTCTGCCTGCGCTCGTTGAGTTGAAAAAACGCGTTCGCGCCGCGCACGGCAGGAACGATCAAAAATGGCAATAGCCCCCTGGCCTGCATCGCAGCGCCAACTGGGTGTTAACCCTTAACTATGCCTCAATTTGTCGCCTGTACCGGCGGCATGGGGCATTTCCCCTCTGTGGCCGCAACATGCAGCGCGGACAACCGATGGGCGGCGGACATGGGCACCAGCATGCATTGTCTTTGTTTTACGGTCTGGACATGCACTTTGCCAGCCACAATGGTGGTTCGACCTCACTCTGAAGCACCTCATGACAGTTTCTCAAGCAGGAATCATGCAGCCCGTCCCTGCGATTGGGCGTTATGTCTTTTTCTCCCTGTCGGCCGATGCGCAAGGCGACCCCGCCGTGCTGCGCCAAAGCCTGCAGCGCCTGGCCGCCCTGGTGGACGGCAAGCGCGTGGTCGCGGCCCTGGGGGTTGAACTGGTGCAGGCACTGGGCGCCCAGGTGCCGGGCCTGCGCCCCTTCCCCGAATTGACCGGCCCGGGCGTGAAAGCGCCCTCCACGCCCGTGGCACTGTGCCTGTGGCTGCGCGGCAATGACCTGGGCGAGCTGCTGCAGCCCACCCGCGCGCTGGAAAAAGCGCTGGCACCGGCGCTCAAGATCAGCCGCATCGTCGAAGCCTTCCGCCACGGCAAGGGCCCGACGGGCCACGGCCTGGACCTGACCGGCTATGAAGACGGCACCGAAAACCCGGAAGGCGAGGCCGCCGAAGCTGCAGCGTTTGCCAGCGGTCTCGGCGAGGGAATGGATGGATCGAGCTTTCTGGCGCTGCAGCAGTGGCTGCACAACTTCGATGCATTCGACGCCATGCCGCCTCAGGAGCAGGACCACTGCGTGGGCCGCCGGCGCAGCGACAACGAAGAACTCGATGACGCGCCCGAATGGGCCCACGTCAAGCGCACGGCCCAGGAAAGCTTCACGCCCGAAGCATTTGTGCTGCGCCGCTCGATGCCCTGGGCCTTGCACAGCCCCAGCGGCGACAAGGGCGGCCTGATGTTCGCGGCCTATGGCTGCTCTTTCGATGCGTTTGAAGCCCAGCTGCGCCGCATGCTGGGCCAGGAAGACGGCATCGTCGACGCCCTGTTCCGCTTCTCCACGCCCGTCACCGGCAGCTACCTGTGGTGCCCGCCCATGCGCAATGGGCAGCTCGATCTGCGGCAGCTGGGCGTGAATTAGGCCCCCCTGAGCCGCTTCGCTTCGCGGCTTCCCCCTGAGGGGGACGACACCATCGCTGCGGGGCGGCCCTTGCTCGGTGTCCCTGGGCTGGGGCACGCCAGTTTCACAGGCCGTGAACTGAGCGGCGAAGCCGCTCAGGGGGTGATCAACGTTTTAACCCCATAGCCCCGAGCATCTGCTCGGTCTGCTTTTGCACCTGCTCCTGCATCTGCGTGAGCATGGTTTGCGACTGGTCGAGGTAATTGCCCATCATGCCTTGCACCATGGACGGCTGCATGCGCACGAACTGGTTCCACATTTCCGGCGTTCCGCCCTGGGCCTGCTCGGCCATGCGGGCCTGGAAGTCGCTGAACATCTGCACGTTCGTCTCCAGACAGGCACCTATGCTGCCCTGCATGGCATGGCCGTAGAAACGGATGATGTTGGCCAGCACCGTTTCGCTGAACATGGGTTTGCCGCCAGCTTCTTCCTCCAGAATGATTTGCAGCAGTATGCTGCGCGTGAGGTCGTCCCCCGTCTTGGCGTCGCGGACCACCAGTTGCTCGTTGGCCATCAACAGCGTTTTGACTTCGGTCAGCGTGATGTACGAGGATGTATCCGTGTCATAGAGCCGGCGGTTGGGGTACTTCTTGATGACCCGCGGCTTGGGCTTGGCTTGCTCGGTCGATGTCTTGTTCTCTTGCACGGCTGGCTCCTCTGGGCTTGGCGCCCCTGCTTTGCACTGCAATGGTGATTTTAGGCGCAGGGCATAGCCCCCTTGCGCAGAGCTAACCCTGACCACAGGCGGCGCGGCTCCCAAGCAAGGCGCTTGGCAGCACCCAGACAGCGGGAATGTTTTGCCCCATGGCTGCATCCAATGACCAGCAGCCCCTGGAATCCATGCACTCACCTGCGAGGTTCATCATGACCATGCACACCACCCGGCTCCTGGCCCGCGACCTGGTTGCCGAAGACACGCTGGCGTTTCATCTGGAGCGGCCGCCCGGCTTCGAGTTCAAGCCAGGCCAGGCCATGGATGTCGTGCTCGGCGCGGACCAGACGTCCACCCGGCCCCAGGTCCGCCACGCGTTCTCCATCGTCAGCGCGCCCTTCCAGAACGAATTGACGGTCGCCACCCGCATGCGCGACAGCGCTTTCAAACGCGCCTTGGGCGCCTTGCCCATGGGGTCGGCGCTCACGCTCGACGGCCCGTTCGGATCGCTGGGCCTGCACAAGGCCGCCGCCCGCGCGGGCGTCTTCATCGCCGGCGGCATAGGCATCACGCCCTTCATGAGCATGC
>JAMNYN010000261.1 GCA_023622805.1 Pseudomonadota bacterium
CACGATGGTCAAGGAGCACCTGGCTGCGTGCAAGCACCCCTTCCCCGTGGAGCACCATGACTGGGAAGGCGGCGGCCATGCCATCCTCTTCCCCTATGTGCCGACCACCCAACTGGTCTACCCCCACCCGGTGTCCAAGCGCCTGAGCACCTCGGGCGGCACGCCCGCGATCAATGCCCAGGCAGACGAACAATCCTGGGCCGCCGTCCAGACCTTCCTCGCCCGCGCCACGGCCGCGCACGCCGCCCGTCGCTAAACCCATACTTTTTCCTCCATGACCGAAACTCACACTCCCGCCTCCGTGGACCTGATCGACGCCCTGGCCCAGCTGGACCGCTTTCCCGCCGTGAAAGCCATTCGCCACCAGCGCGGCAAAGTCGTGGATGCCACCCAAGGCAGCTACGACCGCCTGTTCGACCCGGCCCTGCCCGGCCTGACGCTGGGCGAGCGCCTGCGCGTCGCGCAGACCATCTGCGAACTCAGCGGCAGCACCGCCTTGCAGCAGCACTATGCGCAGCAACTGGCACAGTTGGCCGACAAGGCCCCGTCCAACGCCGCGCGCGAAGCCGCGCTGCAGCACTTCGCCACCCTGCTGACCAACAAGCCCGTGGAAGGCGACCGCCACAGCATCGATGCCCTGCTCGCCGCCGGCCTGCAGCCGCCCGAAATCATCGCCCTGGCCCAGCTGATTGCCTTCCTCAGCTTCCAGATCCGCGTGGTCGCCGGTCTCAAGGCCCTCACGGACCTGGGCGACGACCTGCTGGCAGCGCCAGCCGCCGCGGCCGAGACTGAAACCTTTGTCCACCCCCACCTGCTGCCCAAGCCCGGTGAAGTGCTGAACATCAACGGCTTCACCAGTGCATCCCTGGGCTGGAAAGCCTGGGTTCCGGTGCTCCAGCTCGAACAAGCCACGCCCGAGCAGCTGGCCATCCTCGAAGCCAGCCACCCTTCGGCCAAGACCAGCGACTACTACCTGGCGCTGATCCACCAGCCGCAAATCCTGCAGGAGCGATCGGTGGTGTTCAACGCCATCATGTACGCCCCGGGCGGCCTGTCGCGCGCCGAGCGCGAGCTGGTCAGCGCCGTGGTCTCGTGCATCAACGGCTGCGTCTACTGCGCTTCGGTCCACGCCCAACGCTTCGAGCAACTGGCCAAGCGCAACGACGTGATCGCCCAGGTGTTCGAGAACCCCCATACGGCGGGCACCAACGCGCGCGAGAAGGCCCTGGTCCAGTTCGCCATCGATCTGACCGAAGCCCCGAACCAGCTCAGCGGCGCGCGCCTGCAAGCCCTGCGCGCAGCCGGCCTGAGCCACCAGGAAATCCTCGACGCCCTGCACGCCGCGGCGATTTTTGCCTGGGCCAACCGCCTGATGCTGAACCTGGGCGAAGCCGTCCACCCCTGAGGAAGCGCCGGCGCGCTTGCATACCGTGCAGGCGCGCCGCCATCCGCAGACTGGAAACACCGTGATCTCCGTACGCCCTATCACTCCCCAGGAATGGCCCACATACCGCGACCTGCGCCTGCGCGCGCTGCGTGATGCGCCGGACGCGTTTGGCAGCACCTATGCAGCGGAGGCCGGCAGGACGGATGAAGCCTGGGCCGAACGGATCGCTGGCGCCACCTCGTCCGGCAAGGACCAGGTCTTCTTCGCGCTCCATGGCGATCAGGCATGCGGCCTGGTCTGGTGCCAGCAGTCCGCCGCCGAACCCGGCATGGCCGACCTCTATCAGATGTGGGTCGCGCCCGAGGCGCGTGGCCTCGGTGCCGGCCAGGCCCTGCTCCAGGCCGCGCTGGCCTGGGCACGCCAGACCGGCATGCGCCATGTGCGCCTGGGCGTCACCGCTGCAGACAGCACCGCCATGCGCTTGTACCGGGCCCAAGGCTTTGTCCCTGCCGGGCCCCTGGAGCCCCTGCGCGAGAACTCCCCACTCATGGCCCAGGCCATGGCGCTGAAACTGGGCTGACCGGCCCGCGAACTACGCAGCCTGTTTTACCCGGTAGTGGTAGCCGTACACGGGCTCGAAGCCCAGGCTCGCATAGAGCTGCTGCGCGGGCAGATCGGCATGGGTGGCGCCTTGTTGCGCGGCCCACTGCGGCAGAGCCTGCAGCATCTGCCGCCCCAGCCCCTGGCCACGGTATGCGGGGTGTACCAGCACTTACACGCCATGGTATGACGGCCGGCATGCAGGCAAGGCGAAGGAAGGCTAGACCCTCTTCATGGGCCCTCGGCTTGGGTCAGCTTTTCTTCAAAGCGCTCCAACTCCTGGGCCAGCGAACCTCGATTACGGAAACTCTGGTTCGCCTTGCCGTACCAGTACTCGGCATCTTCGAGGTCACCTTCCTGGATATGCAGGATGCCATGCAGCCAGGCGGCCAGTTCCGACCCATCGTCTTGCACCAGGTCGTG
Source organism: Pseudomonadota bacterium (assembly GCA_023622805.1). Lineage (GTDB taxonomy): Bacteria > Pseudomonadota > Gammaproteobacteria > Burkholderiales > Burkholderiaceae_C > Comamonas > Comamonas bellezanensis. The sequence continues at coordinate 2,411 of JAMNYN010000261.1, forward strand.
TGCCTCGCGCCAACGGCCCGCACGCATATGGGCCAGGACTTGGTGCAGCAAATGCATGGCGTTCTCCTATGAAATCTGTTGGAGCAGCTGATCCAAGCTGCCGTACAAGGCATTGCCGCGCAGCAGCCGACTGCCATTGTCGTCCGTGACGATCAACGCGGGCACGCCCTGCGCGCCAAAGGCCTGCATCAGGCCCTGCGCCGACTGCATGCGTGCGGCATTGGCCTCCACCAGCTCCGCGTCGCCAGCGGCAAGCCGATCGGCGGCGGCCGTCAACCCCTGGGCACGCAGCAACTGCTCCACCACCGATACGGCGCCGGTGTCCAGGCCGTGCACATAGCGGGCCTCTTGCAAGATCTTCAAGGTCTCAAGCTCACGTTGCGGGGCGGTCAACGCCACGGCAGACAGCGCCAGCGTCATGCTGGCCGAGTCGAAGCGGCTGCCCAGCTTGCCCAGCACCTGCACGCGGTAGTCTTCGCTGAACCGCTGGCCCGTGATCTTTTCGATACGCACATCGTTAGACCAGGCGTATTGCGCAAATGCCGCGTCCATGGTGCGCCCACCCGGTCCCGCAAACAAGCCCGTGGGGGCCAGCTCCAGTCGGACGGCCGCGTGCCGCCCCAGTTGCTGGAGCACGGGCGACGCCCCATAGCACCAGCCGCACAGCGGGTCGAACAGATAAGTGACGGTCGTGTGCATGCTGCTCACCATTTCATTTCGCCCTTGTTGACCTTGGCGCCCATGTCCAGCGACATCGCACCGCCCGTCAGCTGTGGGTAGGCCTTCTTCATCGCGGCAATCAAGTCCGCGCTGTTGCTGCTCGCCGCAAGCTGCTTCTCGAAGGTCTGCAGATAGTCCTTGGTGAAAGTGATGCTGCTCGCGTCCACCGGAGTTCCGGCGCTCATATGGCCGGGAACCACCAGCGCGGGCTTCAGCGCGGCCATCTCGTCCAGTTGCGCCATCCATGCGGCGCGCTCGGCCTTGGTTTGGGTATCC
>JAMNYN010000356.1 GCA_023622805.1 Pseudomonadota bacterium
GTGGCGCGGGTCAACGGCTTGGACATAAGGCTTTCGCTAGTGGTGATCGGAATTCGATTCTCACACGGAAGCGGTTACATGGAGGGTACGAAATTTGGCCCCCACGCTCCGCCGCTGCGCGGGTCGCTGCCCCCCGAGGGGGCTGTCCGCCGCCTTGGGGCGGCCCGGCGGCGGCGGGTGGCCCCCACGCTCCGCCGCTGCGCGGGTCGCTGTCCACCGGAAGTGGCTGTCCGCTGGCTTGGGGGGGCCGCCCAGGTGCGGCCCGGCGGCAGCGGGGTTACCCCCACGCTCACCCCAGAGGGTTTACAGCACCGGCCCGATCAGCCCGTGCGAGAACAGATAGGTCAGCAAATGGGCCAGCAGCGCCGCTTCCAGGCCGTAGCGCCAGCACAGGAAACCGGCCATCAGCCCATAGACGGCCTTGAAGATCATCACATGCACCAGCATCAGCCAGGGCAAGGGGCCCAGCAGCCACTCGGCGAGCTGCCAATGGATCACCGCCCACAGCAGCGCGCACAGCACCACGGCCGTCCAGCCCATGGCCCGCGTGGGCGCGGCCTTGCCACCCATCGGCCGCCACACGCCCCAGAACACGACGGCCAGCACGCCCCAGCGCATCAGCAATTCGCTGGTCAGCCCGCCGTACAGCATCTTGGGCAGCAGCGACATGGCGTACAGCGGCTCCGCGGCCTTGAGGCTGTCGGGCCAGAGGACGGCCGCGGTCACCAGCCAGGCCGCACCGATCACCCCGCCGGCGATGCCGGGCAGCCACAGGTTTCTGAGGGCCTGGCGCGGCGAGCGCCCGGCAATCCAGGTCGTCAGCACGGGCGCGGCCAGGCCTACGCGCGGGGCCAGCAGCACACCGATGCCCACCGCCAGCGCCAGCACCAAGGCCAGCAGCAGCAGCTGCAGGCCCGGAGGATGGCCAGTGCGCAGCGGCACAGCATGAAAATCCAGCCACTGCGGAATAATCGACCACACCATGGCCGACATGCCGGGCATGCCCAGCAGCCACAGCACGGCGAAGATGCGCCACTGCAGACGCGGTGGCGCGAGGGGCGGGCTGGAGGGGTCGGACATGGGGCAGGCGGTCAGCAAAAAAGCAAGCGCAGTCCGGGGCGTGCGCGGGCGCCAGCAGCCTTCATGCCAGATCGCGCATCAGCGCTTCGATCTCGTCGGCCTTGACAGGCACGCCGCGTGAAATCAACTCACAGCCGCTGTCGGTGACGATGGCGTCATCCTCGATGCGGATGCCGATGTTGTGAAACGCTTCTGGCAGATCGGCGCTGGCGCGCAGGTACAGGCCAGGCTCGATGGTGGTGCACATGCCCGCGCGCAGGATGCGGCTGGGGCGCTGGGTGACGACTTCGCCGCTCAGCGGATCGCGGCGCGCCTGGCCGACATCGGGCTCGCCGGCTTCGACGTAGCTGCCGCAGTCGTGCACGTCCATGCCCAGCCAGTGGCCGGTGCGGTGCATGTAATACGGGAAATAGGCGCGGGTGGCGATCACGTCCTGGGCCGAGCCCACGCGGTTGGCGTCGAGGATGCCCAGATCCAGCAGGCCCTGGGCCAGCACGGCCAGCGTCGCATCGTGCGGGTCGCTGAAGCGCTGGCCGGCGCGGGTGACCGCCACGGCCGCTTCCTGGCTGGCCAGCACCAGGTCGTAGACCGCGCGCTGCGGGCCGGTGAACTTGCCGTTGGCCGGAAAGGTGCGGGTGATGTCGCTGGCATAGCCGTCGAGCTCGCAGCCTGCGTCGATCAGCACCAGGTCGCCCGAGCGCACCAGGGCCTTGTCGGCCTGGTAGTGCAGCACGCAGGCATTGGCGCCGGCCGCGACGATGGAGCCGTAGGCCGGGTACTGCGAGCCATGCTGGCGGAATTCGTGCAGCAGTTCGGCGTCGAGGTGGTATTCGCGCACCTCCTCGCCGGCACGCAGCATGCGCGCCGAGCGCTGCATGGCGCGGATATGAGCGCCGGCACTGATCTGCGCGGCGCGGCGCATGATGTCCTGCTCGTGCACGTCCTTGACCAGCCGCATCTCGTCGAGCAGCGCGCACAGGTCGCCCTGCTGCGTCGGGCACTGCACGCCCAGGCGCACGCGCGCGCGGACCTGGGCCAGCCAGGTTTCCACCTGCGCGGCCAGGCCGGTGTGCGTGGCAAACGGGAACCACACACAGTCGGTGTTGTCCAGCAGGCGCGGCAGGCGGGTGTCGATGTCGTTGCTCGAATAGGCCTGGTCCACGCCCAGCGCGGCCACGGCGGCTTCAGGCCCGAGGCGAAAGCCGTCCCAGATCTCGCGCTCCAGGTCCTTGGGCTGGCAAAACAGCGTGCTGCTGCCGTCGCCCCTGAGCACCAGGCAGGCCTGGGGCTCGGTGAATCCGGTCAGGTAGTAGAAATAGCTGTCATGCCGGTAAAGAAAGTCCGTGTCGCGGTTGCGCGAACGCACCGGCGCGGTGGGGATGATGGCAACACCCTGGGCGCCCAGCTGGGCGGCCAAGCGCGCGCGGCGTTGGGCATAAACAGAAGTCATGCCGGCTATCGTACTGCGCAGTTGCTTGCAAATGTATCCCCTGAATTAATTCCAGGACAACAATTCACAATCCTGACCGCAACGCGCTGAACACAGGTCGCGGCCTTGTCCTACGCCGCTCGCCAGCCCGCCCTGCAGGCCCCTCAGAATGCCGAAGCGATCAGGCTCAGACCGGCCACCAGCAGCAGGCCGCACACCAGCCATTGGGTCAGCCGCTGCGGCAGCGGCAGCGGGTGTCTGGCGTGCAGCCAGGTCACCGCCGTCACCACCGGAAAGGCCACGGCGCTCACCCAGAGCACATTGCTCCCCAGGTCCCCTGCCGCGACGACCACGCCCATGCGCAACACCGAGCAGGTCAGGAACATCACCAGCAGGCACTGGCGCACCAGCAACGGCGTGAGCGGCTGGCGGTAGAGGTGGTAGACCATGGGCGGGCCGGCCGTGGAAAACAGCCCGCCCAGCAGCCCCGACAGCAGGCCCGCGGTCCACAGCGAGTCCTGACCCGACATCTGGCTGCGCGTCTTCTTCTGCGCCATCAGCGCCACCGAGCAGCCCACAATGGCCACGCCCAGCAACAGGCGCAGCACGCTGAGCGCATTGCCGCTGAGCCAGTTCAGCAGCGCCAGCCCGCCGATCACACCGATCACGCTGCTGATGAGCATGGGCCGCAGCATGGCCCATTGGGGCTGGAAAGGGTGGCTGCGCAGATAGACCACGCCATTGACCAGGGACAGCAGACCGGCCACGTTGGCCGCATCGGCAATCGGCATCAGCTGCAGGGCGCCGGCCAGGCCCTCCAGGATCAGGCCGAAAGCAAAGCCGGTGAGGTTCTGGCACAGCGAAGCCAGGGCCTCGACGCCGAAGAAAAAC
>JAMNYN010000598.1 GCA_023622805.1 Pseudomonadota bacterium
TCTGGGTTCGGGCATGGGCATGATCAATGCTGGCAGCGTCCGGGTGCTGGGCGTCACGACGAAAGAGCCGCTGAAATCGATGCCCGACGCGGTGCCCATCGTCAAGGAAGTCCCGGGGTTCGATCTGACCTCCTGGAACGGAATCTTCGGCCCCGCGGGCATGCCCAGGCCTGTCGTGGACAAGCTGAACCAGGAACTGCAGGAAGTGCTGGCCGACAAGAGCGTGCAGAAGTCACTGAGTCAGCTGGGCTTTGAAACCTGGCCGACCAAGACGCCGGAGGAGTTCGCCCAATACGTGGCGGAGCAACTGGCGCACTGGGGCGGGCTAGTCAAGCAGGCCGGCATTCGTCCCGAATGAGCACGGCCGCTTCCAACTCAGCCGCCGTCGGCCCGCTCGCGGGCGTCAAGGTGCTCGACCTGACATCGGTCGTCATGGGCCCTTTCGCCACCCAGATCCTGGCGCAGCTGGGCGCCGAGATCATCAAGGTGGAGACCCCGGAAGGCGACAACATGCGCCATGTCGGGCCCATGCAGCATGCGGGCATGGGGCCTATCTTCCTGCATGCCAATGCGGGCAAGAAAAGCATAGTGCTGGACCTCAAGCAGGCCGAAGGCCGCGAGGCCGCGCTGAAACTGGCCGAAAGCTGCGATGTGTTCATCAGCAATGTGCGGCCCCAGGCCTTGGCCCGGCTGGGCCTGGACTACGAGGCCGTGCGCCAGCGCAGCCCGCGCATCATCCATGTGAGTTGCTGCGGCTTCGACCAGGACGGCCCCGATGCCGCGCGGCCCGCCTACGACGACCTGATCCAGGGCGCGACCGGTGTGCCCTGGCTGATGGGGCAATACGGCTCACCCGAGCCCGCCTATATGCCCACCACGCTGGCCGACCGCGTGACGGGCCTGCACACGGTGTACGCCGTCACGGCGGCGCTTTATGCGCGCAGCCAGTCCGGCGTGGGGCAGGCCGTGGTGGTGCCGATGTTCGAAGCCATGGCGCAGTTCATCCTTGGCGATCACATGGCGGGCCTGACTTTCCAGCCCCCGATCGGCAAGCCCGGCTACGCCCGGCTGCTGACGCCGCACCGCAAGCCCTATGTCACCAGCGACGGCATGTTGTGCGTGCTGATCTACAACGACCAGCACTGGCAGCGTTTTTTTGCCGCCATCGGCGAGTCCGAAGGCCTGGCACTTGATCCGCGGTTTGCAAGCCACAGCGCGCGCGCCGCCAACATCGACGCGGTGTACGCAGCAGTCGCTCGCCTGATGCGCACCCGCACCACGGCCCAATGGCGCGCGCTGCTGGACGCGGCCGACGTGCCCAACATGCCCATGAACAGTCCGGAGGACCTGCTGGTCAATCCACAGCTGCGCGCCACGGGCTTTGTCAGCGACACGGTGCACCCGACGGAAGGGCCCATGCACACGCTGGCCCATCCCACGAAGTGGTCGGCCACGCCGCCCGCGCGGCATCTGTCCCCCGCGCCGCGCCTGGGAGAGCACACACGGCAAATCCTGGAAGAAGCCGGCTACATCCCCGAGCGCATCGCCGAGCTGCTGGCGCAAGGCGCCTGCCGCACCGATACCTGAAAGAAAGACCCCCATGCATCCCAATTACCTGGTCCGCATCGCCGATGTGCCGGCCTATCAGCCCGCCAACCACCACCACACGTTCAACCAGCGGCTGATCGGCCCCGAAACCGTGGGCGCCCAGCAGATGGAAGTGCTGATGGGAACGCTGCACAAGGGCGGAGGCGCCTTGCCCCATGCCCATCCCGGGATCGAACAGGCGTGTTACCTGCTCGAGGGCACGGCCCACGTCGAGGTGGCCGGACAGTCTTTCGAGATGGTGCCCGGCGACACCTGCTTTTTCCCGGCCGACCAGATGCATGTCTTCACGGTGACCAGCGACACCCCGGTGAAGCTGCTGGTGATCTACAGCCCGCCTTACGGCGAATCGCCGGACAAGGTGATCCGGCCGCAGATTTAAGCCTTGGCTTCATCGCCGGGAAAGTGCTGGGCCTGGGTCCGGGAGAAACCGCCCGGACCCAGGCTTGCGCTTACTTGGCGCGCGTCAGCTGCGCATAGCTGTTCATCAGATTGCGGTAGTCGGGGATGTGGTTGGAGAACAGGGTGCCCAGGCCCTCCACGTCATTGCGCCAGTCGCGGTGCAGTTCGCAGGCCACGCCGAACCAGCTCATCAACTGGGCGCCCGCGGCCGACATGCGGTCCCAGGCGGCCTGGCGTGTCACCTCGTTGAAAGTGCCTGAAGCGTCGGTGACCACGAAGACATCGAAGCCTTCGGCGATGGCCGACAGCGCAGGGAAGGCCACGCAGACTTCGGTGACAACGCCGGCGATCAGCAACTGCTTCTTGCCCGTGGCCTTGATGGCCTTGACGAAGTCATCGTTGTCCCAGGCATTGATCTGACCGGGGCGGGCGATGTAGGGCGCATCGGGGAACTGCGCCTTGAGCTCCGGCACCAGCGGGCCGTTCGGGCCATCCTCGAAGCTGGTGGTGAGAATGGTCGGCAGCTTGAAGTAGCTGGCGATGTCGGCCAGGGCTAGCACATTGTTCTTGAACTTGTCCGGGTCGGTGTCACGCACCAGGGACAGCAGGCCGGTCTGGTGGTCGACCAGCAGCACGGCGACGTCATTCTTGTCGAGGCGGGTATAGGGCTTGGACATGCTGTTTTTCCTTGAAAGTACCGATAAATGCCCGTCAGGGCGTGGAACCGATGCCGCCAGCGGCCCTGGCGTTGAAGCCCGGGCCGCTGCCGCCATCAGGCGTGCATCTGGCCGAAGCGGCCGCTGTTGAAGTCGTTGATCGCTTCCACGATCTCGGCTTCGGTGTTCATCACGAATGGACCGTGGCCTACGATGGGCTCGTCGATCGGCTCGCCGCCCAGCAGCAACAGGGTCGCGTCGCTGTTGGCTTCGATCTCCACGCCGCTGCCCATGCGGTCGAACTGCACCAACTGGCCTTCGCGCACGACTTCCTTACCGTTGACCAGCACCGTGCCGTGCAGCACGACCATGGCCAGCGTATGGCCGTCGGGCGTGTCGAAACGCGCGGCATGGCCTTGCGTGAGTCGCACATCCCAGACGTCAACCGGCGTGAACGTCTGCGCCGGGCCTTGGTGGCCGTCGAACGCACCGGCGATCACGCGCACCTGGCCGGCGCCATCGGGCAGCGCCACCGCAGGAATCTGCGCATCGACCAGCGTCTGGTAGCGCGGCTGGGCCATCTTGTCCTTGGCGGGCAGGTTGACCCACAGCTGCACCATTTCCAGCACGCCGCCGCGCTCGGTGAAGGCCTGCGAGTGAAACTCTTCATGCAGGATGCCGCCAGCGGCCGTCATCCACTGCACGTCGCCCGGGCCGATGAGGCCGCCGGCGCCCGTGGAGTCGCGGTGCTCGACTTCGCCCTGGTAGACGATGGTCACGGTCTCGAAGCCGCGGTGCGGGTGCTGACCCACGCCGCGCGGCTTCCTGGCCGGAGGGAAGTTGGCCGGGCCGGCGTAGTCCAGCAGCAGGAAGGGGCTCAAATGGGCTCCGTGGCTGCCGTAGCTGAACAGCGAGCGCACGGGAAAGCCATCGCCCACCCAATGCGAGCGGGGGGCGCTGTAGGTTCCGACGATGTTCTTCATGGTGTTTTCTCCTGTGGCACGAGGCGGTGCCTCGAATGCATGTAGTAAGAATAATTCCAGAACGAACCAGGCGGTAGACCCCAATATTTGCCTTCATCGTTCTATTTCATGAACAATGGTGGCCATGAGAGACCTCAACGACCTTTATTACTACGTGCAGGTGGTGGAGCACGGCGGCTTCGCGCCCGCCGGCCGCGCGCTGGGCGTGCCCAAGTCCAAGCTCAGCCGGCGCATTGCGCTGCTCGAAGAGCGCCTGGGGGTACGCCTGATCCAGCGCTCCACGCGCAGCTTCGCCGTGACCGAGATCGGCCAGACCTATTACGCGCACTGCAAGGCCATGCTGGTCGAGGCCGATGCGGCCGAGGAAGCGATTGCGCTGACCCAGGCCGAGCCTTGCGGCATTGTGCGCATGAGCTGCCCGGGCGCCTTGCTCGATGCGCGTGTGGCGGCCATGGTGTCTGCCTTCATGGCCCGGTACCCAAGGGTGCAGATCCACCTGGAAGAGACCAACCGGCGCGTGGACGTGGTGGGGGAGGGCCTGGACCTGGCCATCCGCGTGCGGCCGCTGCCCATCGACGACAGCGATCTGGTGATGCGCGTGCTGGGCGAGCGTGACCAGTGCCTGGTGGCCAGCCCGCTGCTGCTGAGGAAAACCGGCGTTCCGCAGGTTCCAGCCGACCTCGCGGGCCTGCCCAGCATGGATCTGGGCCGGCCGCAGAACGACCACCAGTGGGCGCTGACCGGCCCGGACGGCGTGCAGGCCAGCATCCATCACCAGCCGCGCTTCATCACGCAAGGCATGTTGGCGCTGCGCACGGCGGCCGTGGCCGGCGTGGGCATCGTGCAGCTGCCGCGCATGATGGTCGTCGACCATTGCCAGCGTGGTGAGCTGGTCGAGGTGCTGCCCGGCTGGGCACCGCGGCGCGAAATCATCCATGCGGTATTCGCTTCGCGGCGCGGCCTGCTGCCTTCGGTCCGGGCCTTGCTGGATTTCCTGGCCGAGCGCTTCGCGGCGCTGCAGGAGGATTGAGTTAGCGGTCCAGCGTGTCGAGCAGCATTTGCGTATGCTGGCCCAGGGTGGGCGCGGCAAACGGCTGCGGGCCGGGCGTGCGGTCGAAAGCGATGGCGCGCGTGAAGCCGCGGTAGCTGCCCAGGGTAGGGTGCTGGAACTCGGCAATCATGTCTTCGGCGGCGACCTGGGGGTGGTCGAACATGTCTTCCACCGCGCGCGCCGCAGCGCAGGGCACGGCTTCGCCAAACAGTGCTTCCCATTCGAGCGCCGAGCGCGTGGCCAGCGCCTGGCGCAGCAGGGGCACGAGCTCAGCATGGTGCTGGGCGCGCAGGCGCACGCTGGCGTAGCGCGGGTCGTCGGCCAGCTCGGGCAGGCCGATTTTCTCGCACAGGGCTTTCCAGAAATGCGCGGTGTTGGCCGAGATGTAGATATGGCCTTCGCGCGTCGGGTGGATGCCGGTGATGCCGCCCGAACGCATGTCGCGGCCTATGTCGCGCGGCTCGCCTTCGGCCCAGACCAGTCGCGCCGACTGCATGGTCAGCGCCGCGCGCAGCAGCGACACGCCCACATGCTGGCCCAGGCCGCTTTGCGTGCGCTCGTACAGGGCCGAGGAAACGCCCGCGGCGACCAGGGCCGACGCGTAGTAGTCGACCACCGAGCCGTAGAGGATTTCGGGCGGGCCGTCGGCCTTGGCCTGCATGGCACACATGCCGGTCATGGTCTGCAGCACCTGGTCGTAGCCGGCCTTGGCGCGCAGCGGTCCCGTGGCGCCATAGCCCGTGACGCTGCAGTAGACCAGGCGTGGATTGATTTGCGTCAACTGCTCGAAAGCAATGCCCAGGCGTTCGGGTACGCCGGGGCGGAAGTTGTGCACCAGCACGTCGGCCTCGCGCACCAGGCGCATCAGCGTGGCCAGTTGCTCGGGCTGTTTCAAGTCCAGCACCATGCCCCACTTGCTGCGGTTCACGCCCACGAAGGCGCGGCTTTCGGCTTCGAGCGTCGAAGGGTACTTGCGCAGGTTGTCGCCAATGGGCGGCTCGATCTTGATGACTTCGGCGCCCTGATCGGCGAGCAGGGAGCAGCCATAAGGTCCGGCGATATAGGCACTCAGGTCCAGCACGCGAATGCCGCTGAGTGGGCCGCGCGGGCCGGGCCGTTGTTCTGACAGGTCTTGCTGCATGGTGTCTCGTCTCTTGCGGGAATCCCATGGGCCTGGGCCCATGGCGGCAGCGCCACGCCCTCAGGGCGCGGCGCTGCCTGGGGGGAAAAGGTGGCGACCGTTCAGTCGACCACGATGTTGCGGTCTTGGGCGAGCTTCTTCCAGCGCACCACGTCCTTCTGGATCACTTCGGCGAACTGCTGGGGCGTTACCGCCGAAGTCAGCGCACCTTCGCGCAGGAAGTTGGCCTTGACCTGCGGGCTGGCCAGGATCTGGTTCACGGCCTGGTTCAGCTTGCTGACGATGGGGGCGGGCGTGCCGGCGGGCGCGAGCAGGCCCCACCACAGATCGAACTCGTAGCCGGGCACGGCCGTGGCCATGGGGATCAGATCGGGCGCGATGGGGCTGGCTTGCAGGCTGGTGATGCCGATGGCGCGCAGCTTGCCGTTGCGCACCATGGGCAGGATGGACGGGCCGCTGGAAATCATCAGCTGCACCTGGTTGCCGATCACGTCGGTGAGCGCGGGGCCCTGGCCCTTGTAGGGCACATGGGTGATATCAAAACCGGGCGCCATGGAGCGCAGCAGCTCGGTGGCGAAGTGGTTCACGCTGCCCGTGCCCGACGTGGCGTAGTTGAACTTGCCGGGGTTGGCCTTGACGGCGCTGATCAGCTCGGCAGGCGTGCGCGCCGCGAAGTCGTTGTTCACGGCGACCACAAACGGGCCGCGCGCAAACATGGCCACGGGTGCAAAGCTCTTGACCGGGTCAAACGGCATCTTGGGTTGCACGGCGGAGTTGGTCGTCATGCTCGACGAGACGGCGACCAGGGTGTAGCCATCGGCCGGGGCCTTGGCGACCTGCCCCGTGCCGGTGTTGCCGCTGGCGCCGGGGCGGTTTTCCACGATCACGGACTGCTTGAGCACTTCGCCCAGCTCCCTGGCTATCTGGCGGGCAAACGAATCGTTGGAGCCGCCAGGTGGGTAGGGCACGACCATGGTGATGGGCTTGGTCGGATAGGCGGGTTGCGCCTGGGCCTGGGCCAGCGAGGCCAGGCTGGCCACGCCCAGTGCGGCGGCCGTCAGGATGAAGCCGCCGCGCAGCTGTGGCTTGGGGTTGGAAATTTGCATTGTTGTCTCCTTGTTGTAATAGGTATGCGGGCGTGAAAGCCCCGTGCGGTCAGCTGTGGCTTGCCGTCAGGCCCAGGGCTTGGGCCTGGGCGACGATGGCCTGGGCCCGCAGCACGAACGGCCGATCGACCATCTTGCCGTCCACCACGTAAGCGCCCACGCCGTCCGCATCGGCCTGGGCCGCTGCGCTGACCACCTTGAGGGCACTGGCCAGGTCGGCGGCGCTGGGCTGGAACACCGCGTTGGCTGTCGCGACCTGGCTGGGGTGGATGCAGGTCTTGCCTGCAAAGCCCAGGCGGCAGGCCAGCTCGGCTTCAGCGCGAAAGCCTTCGGCATCCTGGATGTTGGCGAATGCGCCGTCGTAGGCCGCAATGCCGGCTTCGGCCGCGGCCATGCGCACGCTCATCAGGACCTGGGCAATCGCCGCGGGCTCGCGTCGGTTGATGCCATAGGGCTCGAACAGATCACCCAGCCCCACTTGCAGGCCTATGGCCAGGGGGTGGGCGGCGGCGATTTCATGGGCCAGACGCAGGGCGCGCGGCGTTTCGATGTTCAGCAGCAGCCGGGGGGCCTGAGCCATGCCCGCGGCATGCGCCGCACGCTCCACGGCCTGGGCCGCGGCGCGCACGTCGTCCGCGCTTTCGGGCTTGGGCAGGTTGATCCAGTGCACGGCCGGACAGACGATGTCGGCCACGTCGCGCTCGAAGTGGGGCGTGTCCATGGCATTGATGCGCACGATCAGCGTCTTGCCGTGGCCGGAAAGCGCTTCGGGGCTTTGCAGGAAGTTCCGCAGCAGCGCGCGGGCTTCGTCCTTGCGGGCTTCGGTGACGGCGTCTTCCAGGTCGAATGAAATGCTGTCGGCCGCGCTGAGCAGCGCTTTGGCGAACAACTCGGGGCGGGATGCGGGGACAAACAGTTTGCTTCTCATGCGCCGATTGTGGAGCGCGTTAAAAACAAAAAACACACATGCAATCTTTCTTCAAAAGAAAGAAATAATGTGGTGATGGAAACCCAATACCTGCGCAGCTTTCTTCTGGTGATCGAGACCGGCTCCCTGGCCGAGGCCGCACGCCGCATCAACCTCACCGCCGCCGCCGTGGCGCAGCAGATGCGCACGCTGGAGCGCGAGTTCGGCACGCCCTTGCTGGCGCGGGCCGGGCGCACCGTCGCCCCCACGCCCGCCGGCCACCGCCTGGCCGCGACCGTGCCCCAGCTGCTGCGCGAACTGGCCCACGCCAAGACCCATGTGAACGCTGAGAGCCTGGTGGGCGAGCTGACCATAGGCAGCATCAACACCGCGCTGCACAGCCTGCTGCCCGACATCCTGGCGCGCTTCGTCGCCCAGCGGCCCGAAGTCAAAGTGTTTCTGCAATCGGGCACCACGCGCCAGCTGTATGAGGGCGTGCAGGAGGGCGCTTTGGATGCGGCCGTGTGCCTGTATCCGTCGTTTGCTCTGTCCAAGGCATTCGACTGGTCGCCGCTGCGCGAGGAGTCGCTGCTCTTGCTGGTGCCCCGCCATCTGGCCGACCAGGACCCGCTGGCCTTGCTGCGCTCCGAGCCGCTGATCCGCTACGACCGCAGCCTGGGCGGCGGCCAGATGGTGGAGCGCTATCTGCGCGCCGCCCACATCACGCCGCGCGAGCGTTTCGAGCTCAGCTCGCTGGTGGCCATCTCCATGATGGTGGACCGCGGCCTGGGCGTGGCCGTGGTGCCGGACACGGCCCTCAACTGGCCCGATGGACACAACGTCGTGCGCCTGGCGCTGCCCGGCCAGACCGAGTCACGGCGTTTCGGGACGCTGTGGTTGCGCTCGTCGCCGCAGCTGCATTTGATTCGGTTGCTGGTGGATTGCGCGCAGGATGTGGTCAAGGAGCGGGGAGGCGCGCAGAGAGTGGCAGTTTGAAGCCACGTCAGTGGCATGACGTGCTGGAGACGTCTGCGAGAGTGACAAGCGGTGGGAAGCTGGGATTTGTCTACTGGAATGGGGGCAGTCCATGCCGCCAACGACGCCTGTCCGGTGTACTGCAGTCACTGGGCCTGCGCGATTCAACATGTACAGCTCCAGCGACCGCTTGCCTGTCACCTGTACTGGCGGTTTCGACCCGAAGGCGACGGTGGGAATATCATTCCAAAGCGGTCGGTAGTTCACGCTTCTCAGCTAGCCTACAGCTCGAGAGTTGCCCGTCGATTGCACCAAGTACACCGGTTCGCAAGCTATAGTTTCCAAAGTGCAAGCGGGCCGAGTTTCGCAGAATTTCTGCATTTGAATTTTTTGTACCGCATGCTGCCTGCAAAAACAGGCTGTAGGCCGCTTTCAGGAGACTACCGTGTCCAGAATATCCTGCACCGCTCAGCTTATTCCGCAAGTTCGCGGGATACATGTCGTTAGGCCGCAGACGATGCCTTGCTGAGCCCATATGCCTCTCGTCGTACTTCTTTGCGGTTTACTCGTAGTCGCCACGACAGTCCTGCACTATGAGGTTTTGCGGTTTGTAAACGCTTGGCTACCGTCGCTTCGAGTACCTGAGCGGGCAAAGCTTGTAATCGTCATCCTGGCTACCTTTGTCGCACACGTTATCGAAATGGCGATGTATGGCGCAACGCTTTATGCGCTGATTGCTTGGGGTGGAGTTGGTTGGCTCCATGGGGGCCCTGAGTTCTCACTGATGGCATGTATGTACTTTTCTGCGGAAACGTACACCTCTTTGGGGTTCGGCGATCTGACGCCTGTTGGCCCCATCAGGTTAATGGCGGCAGTAGAGGCACTGAATGGACTTCTTCTAATAGGTTGGTCAGCGTCATTTACGTACATCTCAATGGAAAGGTTCTGGCGCGATACCCCGCCTCGCTGAGCCGATCCAAATCGTTGGCAATGCAAGCCCACTGCGCGCACTGTGGCCTAGCCCTTGCATCGAGAGAGACGTTGACCGACAGCTTCTTCTTTGCGTTACCGGCAGCTTTTGGCCGATTGTGTAAAGTCGAAATGCATCCTGATAGCGGACGTTTAAATTGGTCAGAGACCGCTTTGAACGGCGTGCTTGAGCTGGCGCTACCGGCCATAACCTGACGTTGATGACTCCCCGACAATTTGTGAAGCAGCCGTAGAAATAACAAGTTTGGAGAATGCAAGATGAAGATCAGAAATGCTGTTGACTCAGATGCCGGGCGGATAGTAGTGCTCTTGGATCAACTTGGCTACGCCGCTTCTGCGGATTTGGTACGGAAGAAGATAGGAATTCTGGGGTCAGCACCAATGGATGCTGTCCTTGTCGTCGAGGAACAAATGAAAACACGAATGGGCTGCTCAGGCAGTACCTTCCCAAAGGCGTTGATCTGTCTGGGTACTCGCAGGAGAGCCTTGATGCCATCGCGAGACAATTAAATCAACGTCCCCGAAAGACTCTGGGGTTCAGAACACCTGCAGAGATGTTCGACGCCTGTGTTGCATCGACCGGTTGAATCCACGGTCGACAAGAGCCTGTCGCGACTCGTAGAAGCGGTCCTTCGAGCCGTTACGCGGCGAACCGCGCAGTCGAGCGGCCGGTCCCGAAGGTGAAGCGGTCGTTAAGGGGCGGTGACGTTCACCGACTGGTGTTGGTGGTTGCTGCTGTTCAGGCACCGGACCGTGAATGACTCAGATCAGCCTGAAGCAAACAAGCCGATCAATCTTCAGGTCTTGCGCACGCGTTGGCTTGATGGTAAGCGTCCAGCCAACCCATCTTGAGATGGCCTCAACACTCGTGCATCGTGTGCACGATGAAGATGATGCACACCATGGCGAGCGAGGCGAACGCCGCGGCCCCCTAGAGACGCCTTTACAGCCCCGAACTCAAGAACCAGGTCGTTGCCCAGGCGCGGCTGCCTGGCGCCTCGATAGCGTGCGTGGCGCTGTCCCATGGCATCAACTCCAACATCGTTCACCGCTGGCTACGCGAACGCGCGGGCCAGCCGCCGCTGGTGCCATCGGGCTTCGTGGCATTGAGCCTGCCGACGTCCAACTGCAAGCTGGAAGAAGAGCACGCCAAACCCGCGCAAGACATCCGCATTGAGCTGCGCAGAGGCGCCACGGTCGTGAACATAGCTTGGCCCGTGGCACAGGCGGGCGAGTGCGCCGCCTGGATGCGCGAGCTGCTACGGTGATCCGCATAGACGCGGTATGGCTGGCAATAGACCCCATGGACATGAGAGCCGGTACAGACACCGCACTGGCCCGGGTCGTACAGGTCTTTGGCGCAGCCCACCCGCACACCGCCTACCTGTTCGCCAATCGCCGGGCCAACCGCATGAAAGTGCTGGTGCATGACGGCATCGGCATTTGGCTGGCGGCCAGACGACTGCACCAGGGCCGCTTCGTCTGGGCGTCATCACCAGGCGCACGCCAGCTCACGATCAGCCGCGCTCAGCTGGACGCTTTGGTGCTCGGGCTGCCATGGCAGCGCATCGGCGCTGAGGGCATCATCACCGTCGTCTGAAACGCTGGCACTGGCGTGCAATCCGTAGATGTGCCGATGGCTGAAGCAAGCAGGTTTGGCTCACTGAGCTCCTATGGAGTTGGAACAGCAGACCGTAGAAAGCTTGAGCGCAGAACAACTGCGCGAGCTGGCCAGCCGCCTGCTGACGGACGTACGGCACAAGCAAGCCGTCATCGACAAGCTGACGCACGAGAATGCGCTGCTCAAGCGCCTGAAGTTTGCCACCCAATCCGAGCGCTACAGCGCTGAACAAAGAAGCCTGCTGGACGAAACGCTGGACACTGACCTGCAGGCGGTAAGCGATGAGATCGCGCAGAGGGCATCCCCTGCAGCCACCATGCCTGCCAAGCAACAACCTAAACGCCAGCCGCTACCTGCGCACCTGGCACGCCGTGAGATCCGCCACGAGCCCGAATCCACCACCTGCCGTTGTGGATGCCTGATGAAGCGCATAGGCGAGGACGTGGCCGAGAAACTGGACTATGAGCCGGGCGTGTTCACGGTAGAGCGCCACATCCGCGGCAAGTGGGCCTGTGCAAACTGCGAAACACTGGTGCAAGGCCCGGTGGACGCACACGTCATCGACAAAGGCATCCCCACCACCGGGCTGCTGGCCCAGGTGCTGATCGCCAAGTTCGCCGATCACATGCCGCTGTACCGGCAGGAGGCCATCTTTGCCCGGACCGGGCTGGCCATTGCGCGCTCGACACTGGCGCAATGGGTGGGCTCCTGCGGGGTGCAGTTGCAGCCGCTGGTGGATGCGCTCAAGAAGGACATGCTCAGGCACAGCGTGCTGCACGCGGACGAGACGCCCGTGCAGATGCTCAAGCCCGGCAACGGCAAGACGCACAGGGCGTACCTGTGGGCCTATGCGCCCGGAGCGTTTGAAGACTTGAAGGCCGTGGTCTATGACTTCTGCGGGACGCGCGCCGGAGAGAACGCCCGTGCGTTCCTGGGCGAATGGAAAGGTAGCCTGGTGTGCGATGACTTTGCTGGTTACAAGGCAGGCTTTGCCCACGGCGTGACCGAGGCCGGGTGCCTGGTCCACGCGCGTCGCAAATTCTTTGACCTGCACGCCAGCAGCAAGAGCCAGGTCGCCGAGAGCGCCTTGCAGCAGATCGGCATGGTCTATGAGATCGAGCGCGAGGTACAGAGCCTGACGCCTGATGAACGCCAGCGGATCCACCAGGCCCGCACAAGACCGCTGCTGGATGCCTTGCACCGGTGGATGCTGCTCACGCGCCAGAAGATCACGGATGGCACGGCCACGGCCAAGGCCCTGGACTACAGCCTCAAGCGCTGGGCGGCGCTGACGCGGTTCGTGGATGACGGACGCCTGCCCGTGGACAACAACTGGATCGAGAACCAGATCCGGCCAATTGCCATCGGGCGCTCGAACTGGCTGTTCGCCGGTTCGCTGCGGGCGGGCCAGCGTGCCGCCGCAGTGATGAGCCTGATCCGTTCGGCCAAGCTCAACGGGCATGATCCGTATCAATATCTCAAGGATGTACTGACCCGGTTGCCGACGCAGCGGGCGAGCCAAATCGGGGAGTTGCTGCCGCACCGTTGGAACGCGACTTGACGCAGCCACGATCCGCTGTCGTGATACACATTGAGGAACTGAGCGACGCGGAGGGTGCAACTGCGACAGCCGCTAATCTCGGCGACCTACATCAGGACAACGATCAATTTTGAGAAAGTAATTTTCTGGCGCTATACCCCCTCGAAGCAGCCAGTGCCAGTCTTTCGGAGTCCTGTGTCCTCTCGCGTCACGAAGAGCGCATCCAGGCTCAGCTGCCGTGCGAGATCGGCCCCGGCCTGTGGGCCGAGGACCATCATGGCCGTTGCGTAGGCATCGGCATCAGCGCAGACGGGCGCGATGACCGTGACCGAAGCGAGCGCCGTTCGCAGCGGCGCACCGGTGCGGGGGTCCATGGTGTGCGAGATCCGCTCGCCATCGGTCCCGGTCCAGTGCCGGTAGTCGCCCGAGGTTGCGATCGCCGCGTCGCCCAGCTCGACCACGCCCATGGCGGCGCGCCGGTCGTCCTCCGGTGCTTCCAGCGCGATAGCCCATGGCGATCCGTCGGCCTTGCAGCCGCGCGCACGCATTTCGCCATCGATCCCGACGAGCCAGGAGCTGATGCCGTGCCGGTCCAGCACGCGAGCGAGCTCGTCGACGCCGAAGCCTTTGGCGATGCCGCAAAGGTCCAGGGCTACGTGCTCATGCTTGCGCACGCGCAGCCCCGGCACGTCGATTTCCAGCAGTACGCCGAGCGGCCGACACGTGCCGTGGCCGGCCGACAGGCTGCGCGGGTGGCTCGCGCCCGCGGGGCCGAAGCCCCAGGCATCGACGACATCCCCGACGCCAGCGTTGAACGCATTGCCGGTATCGCTCCCGATTCCGATCGCTCGCACCAGCACCGATGCCAGGTTGGCCGGCACAGCAACCCAGCCGCCCGGCGCGGCCCGATTGAGCCGCGACAAGTCGGAATCTGCCTTCCAGTTCGACATCTGCATGTCGACGGCGGTGACGGCTGCTTCTAGGCTGGCGATGATTGTCTGCAGATGAGTCTGCTCGGGTACGACGAAGCGCGCGCTGTAGCGGGTACCCATCGTTGAGCCGCTTGTGCGGCAGTCCTTCAGGCGCGCATCGCGCAGCCATTCAATAGACGTCTTCAACATAGCGACCCTGTGTTCTCAGCTGTGCGACCGACAGGTCGGAGCCCTCCAGGATGCGATCCCAGGCGAGGGCCACGCTCGCGGCCATCTGGCGGCCGCCGCATACCATGATCTGCGCGCCCTGCACCATGAGCTCGCGCAGCAGCCGGGCATCGGCAAGAAGCCGGTCCTGCACATAGGCTCGGTTGGAGGCGCGCGAGAAGGCGGTAGTCAGCGTGCGCAGCCGGCGGTCGCCGACCAGGCCCTTCAGCTCATCCTGGTACAAAAAGCCGTCATCGGCACTGCGCGCGCCAAAGTACAGGTGCATGGGGCGCCCGGGCTTGTTGTGGCGGACAAAGCCGATCAGCGGGCCAATGCCGGTCCCCGCCGCGATCAGGATCACGGGCGCGGCCCCGGTGGCGGGGCGGAAGCTCTCGTTGGGCCGCACGAAGGCCTGAATCGTCGAGCCCGGGTCCAGGCCGGTGAGGTAGCCTGAGCAGATGCCATCGGGGTGACGGCGCACGCAGATCTCGGCCACGCCATCCGACGCCGCGCTGGCCAGGGAGTAGTAGCGGGGCGTGGCGCCGGCCGGCGGCACGACGCCCAGCAGGTCGCCGGGTTGAAACTTCGGCAGGCGCGATAGGCCCAGCCAATGGCGCCAGCCGCTGGCGGTCTTTGCAGGCGCGAAGCACAACACAGCGGTCAGGGTCTGTGGGTCAGCGCCATAGTCTGTCCGCGAGGCGAGCTCGAGCGCCATGGTGGGCGGCAGCAGCGGCTTGTACTGGATGTCGAGCGCCAGGCCCAGCGTCTCGCCGAGCCTGTGGCACCATTGCCTGAACTCCGGCTCCGACTGCCGGTCCACTGTGCCTCGTTCCGCCAACGCCTCGAACCCCCTGGCGGCGAGCGCGTCGTGGACCTGGCGCGCATACCCGCAGAACTGCGGGAACTGCTGGTCGCCGAACCCGAGCACGGCAAACGCGAGTGGGGGCACGGCTGGCAGGCGGTCGAGCCTGGGCAGAAACTGGCGTGCGCTCTCCGGTGCCTCGCCGTCGCCGTAAGTCGCGGCCAGCACGAGCAGCCGGCGGACATTGGGGCCGATGGCCTCAATATCGTTCATCGGCGCCGCGTGCACCCGCAGGCCGGCCTGCGTCAGCGCCGCATGCAGCGCCGCAGCGAAGCCCCAGGTCGTGTACGTCTCGCTGCCTACCAGCAGCAAGGTGTCGGCCTCGCGCAGCGGCGCATTGCCTGCCAAGCGCGGCAGGCTTTGGCGGCGCCGCCACCAGAGCAGCAAGCCGGTCACCGAGAGCAGCGGTACGGTCAGCGAAGAGGCACCCAGCACCAGCGCAAGCCACCACAGCCCTTCACCGGTATGTAGCATGCGCACGGTCGCATTCAGCCGCTGCCAGGCGTCGAGCGGCTGCCAGGCGAGGAGCGCGCCCGTGGCCGGATCAACATGGCCTGCGCCGTCCACAGTCTCCAGGTCGATGACGTCTGTCGGGTCGCCCGGGTTCGCGAGCTTCAACTGCGCCAGGCGAGACACACTCACCGACTGGAGCGCGGGCATCTGCACCAGCGCCAACCGCGCCTCAGAACTCGGGCGCAGGTCGAATGAAGGGTCGGCGCCGCCACCTTCAGGGACCATTCCAAATGTCGCAAGCGACATCACAACTCCGGTCATTGCCGACAATGCAAGACCGGCCAGCGCCGGGCGCGCACTCTCGTTGTGCAGCCGTTGCAGCGTATTGCCGCGCACGCGACCGAGCAGTTGCTTCCACCCGCCCATCCGGCGTGCGAGCAGTGCCACGCCGAAGACCAGGATGAACAGCATGCAGGCGGCTGCAACGCCCGTGGCCACC
This sequence comes from Pseudomonadota bacterium, assembly GCA_023622805.1. Lineage (GTDB taxonomy): Bacteria > Pseudomonadota > Gammaproteobacteria > Burkholderiales > Burkholderiaceae_C > Comamonas > Comamonas bellezanensis. The sequence goes on from JAMNYN010000598.1 coordinate 15,931, forward strand.
CTGCCAGGGGTGTCGAGCATCAAGCTGCGGTGCAGGTTCTTCACCCAGCGCTGGGTGGCCGAGGGCCGATAGGCCGCAATGACTTGCCCGCTGGCGGAGTCGATGACCGAAGCGCGCTGCTCGCCCCCCACCGTGTGGTAGGCCACGATGGTGCCCGAGGGCTGGCGCACCAGCGTTTCCAGGCCCTCCACGCGGGTGCTCACGCGGCCCGCGAGTGTTGCCACACTGATGTCACCCGCGCCAGCCGCAACTGCCTGCTCGAAGGCAGGAAACACTGACAGCACCGACCCTGTCAGCGCCGCGAGCACGAGCAACAGCGACGCGAACAATGCCGGGATCGAATGGAGCGTCCGCAGCATCGGAGCCTTGTCAGAGTGTGTAGCGGAACG
>JAMNYN010000637.1 GCA_023622805.1 Pseudomonadota bacterium
GCCGTGCCGGCGTCGATCACATAGCGGATGCCGGGCACGGTGAGCGAAGTTTCGGCCACGTTGGTGGCCAGCACGATGCGCCGGCCCGTGTGGCCTTCGAAAATCCGGTCCTGCTCGGCCTGCGACAGGCGCGAGAACAGCGGCAGCACTTCGGCGCCGCGCAGAACGGGCTGGTGCTGCAAATGCTTGCGCAAATGGTCGGCGGCCTCGCGGATTTCACGCTCGCCCGGCAGGAACACCAGGATGTCGCCGCCGCGCCCGCCGGCCCACAGCTCGTCCACGCCGTCGGCAATGGCTTCGTTCAGACCGTAGTCACGGCTTTCCTCGAACGGACGGTAGCGCTGCTCGACCGGGAAGGTACGGCCCGAGACCATGATCACCGGCGCCGGGCCGTCGGCCGAGGCGAAATGGCGCGCGAAGCGGTCGGCGTCGATCGTCGCCGATGTCACCACGACCTTGAGATCGGGGCGCTTAGGCAAGATCTGGCGCAGATAGCCCAGCAAGAAATCGATGTTGAGGCTGCGTTCGTGCGCCTCGTCGATGATCAGCGTGTCGTAGGCCTTGAGCAGCGGATCGGTCTGGGTCTCGGCCAGCAAGATACCGTCGGTCATCAGCTTGATCGTGGTGTCCTTGGACAGCCGGTCCTGGAAACGCACCTTGTAGCCGACCACGCCGCCCAGCGGCGTCTTGAGCTCTTCGGCAATGCGCTTGGCCACCGAGCTGGCAGCGATACGCCGCGGCTGGGTGTGGCCTATCAGCTTGCCCTGGCTGCCGGCCGGGGCATTGCACTTGCCGCGCCCCAGCGCCAGCGCTACCTTGGGCAGCTGCGTAGTCTTGCCGGAGCCGGTCTCGCCACAGACGATGATGACCTGGTGATCCTGCATGGCGCGCATGATCTCCTCACGCCGTGTGGAGACGGGCAAGGAGGCAGGAAAGTCAAGGGTGTAGGCGCGCGGCGCTGCAGCGGGCTGCGGATCGGAAAAAGGCATAGCCCGCCATTATCCGCAGGCCGGGCCCCCGGTGCTGGCCGGGCCTGATTTCTTCGCGGCCGGCGCGGGACTCTGACCAGACCGGGGCGGCTGGCCGTGACGCCATGACAACTTCTTTGCAATCGGCCGGGCAAGCGCCCCCAGCGTGCTTATGATGCGACTTTTGTCGCGCAAGGCTTTTTGCCCCATGCGGCGCCCACCCGCCCGCACCCGCCGCCCATGTCCACCGTTTTCAACTTCACTTTTGTTCCCTGGTTTCGCTCGGTCGCGCCCTATATCCACAAATTCCGCAACCAGACTTTCGTCGTCGGCATCACGGGCGAAGCCATTGCCGCGGGCAAACTCACCAGCATTGCCCAGGACCTGGCGATGATTCAGGCCATGGGCGTGCGCATCGTGCTGGTTCACGGCTTTCGCCCCCAGGTCAACGAGCAGTTGCAGGCCAAGGGCCATGCGGCCCAGTACTCGCACGGCATCCGCGTCACCGACTCGGTGGCCCTGGACTGCGCCCAGGAGGCCGCGGGCCAGTTGCGCTACGAAATCGAAGCCGCGTTCAGCCAGGGTCTGCCCAACACCCCCATGGCCGGCGCGACGGTGCGCGTGCTCTCGGGCAACTTCATCACCGCGCGCCCGGTGGGCATCGTGGACGGCGTGGATTTCAAGCACTCGGGCCTGGTGCGCAAGGTCGACGTGAACGCCATCCGCCAGACGCTGGACATGGACGCCATGGTGCTGCTGTCGCCGTTCGGCTTTTCGCCCACGGGCGAGGCCTTCAACCTCAACATGGAAGAAGTCGCGACCAGCGTGGCCATCGAGCTCAAGGCCGACAAGCTGATCTTCATGACCGAGGTGCCCGGCATTCGCCAGCATCCGCTGGAGCCCGCGGGCGACGACAACCCCATAGACACCGAGCTGCCGCTGGCCACGGCCCAGGCCTTGCTGGCCCAGCTACCGCCGCCGCAACTGCCCACCGACACGGCTTTCTACCTGCAGCACTGCGTCAAGGCCTGTCAGGCCGGCGTCGAGCGCAGCCACATCCTGCCGTTTGCCGTGGACGGTTCGCTGCTGCTGGAAATCTATGTGCACGACGGCATAGGCACCATGGTCATCGACGAAAAGCTCGAAGAGCTGCGCGAAGCCACGCCCGACGACGTGGCCGGCATCGTGCAATTGATAGAGCCCTTCGAAAACGACGGCACGCTGGTCAAGCGCAGCCGCACCGAGATCGAGCGCGACATCACCAACTACACGCTGATCGAACACGACGGCGTGATCTTCGGCTGCGCCGCGCTCTACCCCTATCCCAAGGAAAAGACCGCCGAAATGGCGGCCGTGACGGTCTCGCCCAAGAGCCAGGGCACGGGCGATGGCGAGAAGCTGCTCAAGCGCATTGAGCAGCGCGCGCGCAACCAGGGCCTGGAGAGCCTGTTCGTGCTCACCACGCGCACCATGCACTGGTTCATCAAGCGCGGCTTTCAGCCCGTGGACCCGAGCTGGCTGCCTGAAGCGCGCAAGGCCAAGTACAACTGGGACCGCAAAAGCCAAGTACTCGTGAAGAAACTTTGACCCCCTGAGCGACTTCGTCGCTTCCCCCTCTCAACCTTCGGTGGAGGGGGACGGCAGCCTCGCTGCGGGGCGGCCCTTGCTCGCTGCCCCCTTGCTGGGGCACGCCAGTTGCATGGACTGCGAGCTGTGCGAACACCATGAATCCCTGAAATGGCCTCGTTCCAGCCACTGCTCGCCCTGCACACTATCATCAGCGCCTCCCCATCGACTTTCCTTCACCGGCCCATGACCCTGCCCGTCCTCTACTCCTTCCGCCGCTGCCCCTACGCCATCCGCGCCCGCCTGGCGCTGGCCCATGCAGGCATTGCCTGCGAGCTGCGCGAAGTCAATCTGCGCGCCAAGCCCGCGGCCCTGCTGCAGGTTTCGCCCAAAGGCACGGTGCCGGTGCTGGTGAGCAAGGACGGCGTGATCGAGCAAAGCCTGGAAATCATGCTCTGGGCCTTGCGCCAGCACGATCCGGACGGCTGGCTGGCCCCGACCGAAGGCAGCGAAGCCGACATGCTGGCCCTGATCCATGACCTGGACACGCGCTTCAAGCCCGCACTGGACCGCTGCAAGTACCCCGAGCGCTACAGCGCCGCCGAAGTCAACGACGCCCAGGCCGAAGCCCTGACCTGGCTGGCCGCGCTTGACGACCAGTTGGCGGATACCGGCTACCTGTTCGGCCTGCACCCAAGTCTCGCCGACATGGCGCTGCGCCCCTTCGTGCGCCAGTTCGCACGCATCGACGAAGCCCAGTGGGCCGAACAACCCTGGCCTGCGCTGCAGGCCTGGCTGCAGCGCTGGATAGACTCCGCACTGTTCGCCGAAGTGATGGAAACCTACC
>JAMNYN010000003.1 GCA_023622805.1 Pseudomonadota bacterium
AAGTTGTAGCTGTATTTGACCGCCGTCGAGGTGACAGTGAATTCTTGGCTTCCGCTGAAGATGCTGGGATCGTTGCCAAAGTCGTTAGCTATCGGCGTATTCCCGTACATAAAGCCACTTTGGACTTTAATAATCAATGGCTTGTCGGTATCTGCCAGGTCGGAAAGATGGGCCTTGATGACAATATCTGCGGATGGCTGGTCTTTGCTGTAGCTGCCGAAAGGCAGCTCAATGACCAGAAGTTTATCGCCAGGCTTGCCGCTGATGATCAACGGCTTCCCATTGCTGTCAAATGCATAAGGATGGGTGACCTTGCCATTGCTGTCGAAAGTAAACTCTTTTACCGTGACAGGTTGACCGAGATAGGTCGCACCCTTGTAGGTGATGCCGTCGTCTCCATCGGCGCCTGTCTTTGGCAGGACGACGTCAATGTAGGGGCCATAGCCGGTTGCGCTTCCTGTGTTCTTGAAGCTGACGGTGAAGTCAAAATCGCTGCCCAACAACACTTCGCCAGGAGGCGGGGTGGGCGTCACACTGGGCTGGGCGTTGGGCAGGAGCTCTGCATAGCGCTCAAGCGCTTCAGTGCTCAAGGCCAGTTTGGCTTCAACGTCACCGGTTTGTCGCTCCAGTGTCCAGTTGCCACCCAAGGCGGCAGCGCCAGTGGCATCGGTCGATGCGGCAATGTCGGCGCCAGTCAGCACCGCCAGTTCTTGAATGAATGCCTGGCCTTGCTCACCTGCAGCGACATCGCAACCATAGAGCAGGATGTCGGCATCCTGTGTGAGGTAGTAGGCCCACTCCTGCACCTGTGCGCTATTGGCTTGCAGTGTGGAAGAGTCGATGGTGTCACTGCCAAGGGAGATGCTGCCGCTGGCGCCATGGCTGATGATTTGCAGGCTGTCGGCATTGCGGGCCTGTGCCAGGGCGTTGCTGATGGCGGTCAAGCCCGATTCGTTGGCTTGCACTACATGGACTTGGGCGCCGCCTGCTTCAAGGTCGGCTACGAGCTTGTCCAACTGGGGAACACGGCTGTCGATGAGCACGACGGCTTGTGCCTGGTCTTTGGGTGAGCTGCCATCAAAGTCCAGTTGACGTTGGGTGTCGCGGCCGTGCTCCGTGTTGCCGTCACTTTCTTGCGGGTGTTCTGCTGCAGAGGCTGTGTCAGCGGACTGCATGGCATCCTGGGCTGCCACCATGGCTGCGCCGTCAAAAAGCAGCCGTGGCTCCAGGGCCAGCAGGCGGCTAGTTGAACGAAGGCGTTTGCTTGACTTGGCCATGGTGGGTTCCCTTGTAACTCGATGTGTGATTTCGCCGCCTGTACGAGAAAGAGCACCTGTTCAGGTGCTCTTGTCCGTAGTACGTGCTTACATAAATCAGCAATTTTTCATTGCTTTTCTACTTAATCTATGCATGCTTATTGACTTAATTTTAATGTGAAAAACAAATTCATATAAAACGTCACATTTTTTAACGTTTGATGCCCAACTCGTTGCTTTTTGTATACAGATGGAGATCGCCTTCCGTTTGCGTCATGTGCTGCGTCGAATAGCGGAAATGTGGCCTGATGCATGTAAAACGGCGTTAAACCGCATCTTTTTTGGCGTGGGTGTTCGGAAAGCTGCAGGCTTTCTGTCGGCAGCAGCGCAGCGTTGCTGCTGCCGAATGAGGGCAAGAGGTGGAAAAGCCGTCTTGGTGTTGGGGCTTCCAGTGGCTTCACGGGCGTGAACTGGACGTCATAGTCGCGCATCGGACCAAGCGGCAGAAACTGGGCTGTATGCGTTATCGCAACAGCCGAGAGGTTCCTGGCGTGACAAAGCGCCTTGCCGTCAGGGAGTCGGGGAGGGCGGGGCACTCCGGCATGCAGGCGGAGCGCGGGGAGTCATCTGCCAACCGCATTCAGCGGCCAGGGTGTCGGTATTGCCAGTCTTGAGCCGCTCAATCGTTTCTGTGAAGTAGGATCCGGCCGAAGTGACTGCGCAAGAGACGGTTCATGCGTGATACAGCGGGAATCCCCGCCTGCCCGCGCAAGCCGTGGCCACGGCCGATGTGGGGAGTGTCAATGACATCGCGGCCGACCCACTCGCCGCCAACGTCGCAGGCGTGTCCCAGTTCCGGGTGCCGAGCAAGGAGCGCACCCCGTCAAGCAATGGCGCCGTCTTCCCCTGCCGCCCGAAGGCCTAAGGCAGGACAGCTACGCGAAGCGGGTCAGCATGGGCTGGCAGCATGAGATGCAGGTGCAGCGATAGCCGCTTGCAACTCAGGAGACAGTTCAGCGCAGCACCAGCACCGGAATGTGCGAGTGGGTCAGCACGTGCTGGGTTTCGCTGCCCAGCAGCAGGCGCTTGATGCCCTTGCGGCCATGCGAGGCCATCACGATCAGGTCGCAGTCGTGCTCCTTGGCCATGTCGAGCAGCGATTCCGCGATCAGGTCCGACTTGTGGACACTGGTGGTGACCGTCACGCCGCGGGCTTCACCCAGCGCCTGAACGCCATTGAGCTGCTGCTGTGCGCTGTGCACCCACTGGTCTTCGATGCGCTTGACATCGTCGATGCTCATGAAGTCGCCGCCTTCCATGAAGCTGCGCGCATAAAGGGGCACGATTTTCGCTGCCACCACACTGGCGTTGCACAAGGAGGCAAGTGAGAGCCCACTTTCGACCGCCTGGTCTGACAGTGGGGAACCATCGGTCGCTATAAGAATGCGTTTGTACATACGGGCCTCCATCAAAGAAACTGTGATCGTTTGTCGTTAACTGAAGTCGCAGCCTAAGCTTATCCTCGTTTTAGCTGTTGATGCAGGTCAATACGCGTATGATTCGCCCCAGTTACGCTAGAGCAATGTCCTACACCAGTCCAGAACCGTCCTACCCGGCGGAAATGGCAGCGCTCGATGTCGGCCCCCCACCGTCCTCACAGGCAAGCGTTGCGCTGTTGGACGATCCACAGGAGTGGAGCTTGTTTGGGAGGCCCGTCGGGCCGACTGCCCCCCACGATCCAGAAAATACGACCGATGCCTCCCTCACATGGGATTCCCACGTCGTTTTGCAAGGGATGCATTGTGCCGCCTGTGCACTGACGATTGAAGACGCGCTGCGCAGCGTGCCAGGCGTCGAAAGGGTGGAAGTCAGTGCCGCCACGCAGCGTGCGCGCGTGGTCTGGAAACCTTCTCAGGTCCTGCCTTCGCAGTGGATGGGCGCCGTGCAGCGCGCGGGCTACCAGGCCTTCCCCGCACGCGACGCCTTCGCCCGCGAGATCCGCAAGCAGGAAAGCCGGCGCGCACTGTGGCGCTGGCTGGTGGCCGGCCTGTGCATGATGCAGGTCATGATGTACGCCTGGCCCGCGTACTCGTCCAAGCCCGGCGATCTGACCCAGGAAAT
>JAMNYN010000039.1 GCA_023622805.1 Pseudomonadota bacterium
ATTGCGCCAGTGATCGTTGTGCTGGATTTTGCAGTGGATGAGTTTTTTGCAAAACATGCCGAAAAACTCAGGCTGCGCAGCAGCAGAGGCCAACCGCATCCATGGCCTGCGCCGCAGAATTTCCCCCCTCCAGCAATGGACTTTTCGCTCTACAGATTTGAGTTTTGGAGTACTGAGAAATGAATGGTGCAAAGAGTCTGGTTCAGACACTGCTTGCCGCGGGCATAGATACCTGTTTTGCCAACCCTGGAACCAGCGAGATGCACTTCGTGGCCGCGCTGGACCAGGTGCCCGGCATGAAATGCGTTCTCGGTTTGCAGGAGAACGTCGTGACCGGCATGGCGGATGGCTACTACCGCATAGCCCGCAAGCCTGCCTGCACGCTGCTGCACTGCGGGCCCGGTCTGGCCAACGGCATGGCCAACCTGCACAACGCGCGCCGCGCGCGCAGCGGCATCGTGAACATCGTGGGGGACCAGGCCACTTACCACCGCCCCTACGATGCGCCCTTGACGGCGGATACGACGGGCATGGCCCAAACGGTCTCGGCCTGGGTGCGCACCAGCACCGATACCGCGCAGCTGGGGCGTGACGCCGTGGAAGCCGTGCGCGCGGCGCGCACTTTCCCGGGCCAGGTCGCGACCTTGATCCTGCCCGCCGATGTGTCATGGGGCGAGGGCGGCGTGGTGGGCGTGCCCGTGGGCCTGCCGCTGCCGCCGGCGATCGACGGCACGGCCATCGAAGGCGCGGCGCGCATCCTGCGCAATCACAGCGACGTCTTGATCCTGCTGGCGGGGCACGGTGTGCTGAGCGAAGCCCAGACGCTGGCCTGGCGCGTGGCGAGCGCGACGGGGGCCAAGGTCCTGGCCAGCTATGTGACTTCCCACATGGCACGCGGTCGTGGCCGGATGCAGCTCGACCGCGTGCCCTACGGCATGGATCAGGCCATCAAGACGCTGGAGCCGTTCAAGCACATCATTCTGGTGAATGGTCAGCCGCCCGTCGGCTTCTTCGGCTATCCCGGCATGCCTTCGGTCCAGTACAACCCCGAGGCCCAGTTCCATGTGCTGTCACGCCCGGACCAAGACCCGGTCGAAGCGCTCCAGGAGCTGGTGAAGGCGCTGGGCGCACCGGAAGTGGCCATGCCCGACCCGGGTCCGCGCCTGGGCCCCGTGAGCGGCGCGCCCACGCCTGAAGGCCTGGCGCAGACGCTGGCGGCGCTGATGCCCGAGAACGCCATCATCTCGGACGAAAGCATCTCTTACGGTCGCGGCTTCTACCAATTCACCCACAGCGCTCCCGCGCACGACTGGCTGCATCTGGCGGGCGGCGCCATCGGCGATGGCATGCCCGTGGCCACGGGCGCCGCACTGGGGGCTGGAAAGCAGCGCCGGGTGATCAATCTGCAGGCGGACGGATCTGCGATGTACTCGCTGCAATCGCTGTGGACGCAGGCGCGCGAGCAGTTGCCGGTGACCACCATCATCCTGAACAACAGCAAGTACAACATCCTCATCGGTGAGTACGCCAACGTCGGCGCCACGCCGGGCGCTACGGCGATGAGCATGCTGGATCTGGGCAATCCTGGCATCAGCTGGGTCAAGCTGGCCAACGGCATGGGCGTGGAAGCCGCGCGCGCCACGACGCTGGACGAATGCGCTGACTTGATGAAGAGCAGCTTCGGCAGGACCGGCCCCTTCCTCATCGAGCTGATGATCTGAGCGCCGCTGGCGCTGAATGTAGGAAATCTACTTCTGCCGCCAGCGCGTTAACCGTCTTGACCTGCGAGACCAGAGTTCGGACACTGGGGTCCCAGGTGTCGCCATGTTTTGGCACATCTGTTACCCGGTCTGTACATAACTTTCAAGAAGTAGAAAGGCGGTCTTGCATGAAGTTTCACGTCAATCGCGACGGCACAGGATTTGGTCCTTACGAGGAGAGTGAGGCCAGATCGCTTTATGCGCAGGGCAATATCGTCGCGACGGATCTGGTCTGGCATGAAGGAATGGCGCAGTGGAAAACGGCCCGGGAAGTCCTCGGAGAGCCGCCTATGGCCGCTTCCACGATGCCCCCACCGGTGCCGCAGGCCCATCCGCCCAGCCCCATGCCTGGCTGGGTTGCGCCTTTGCCGCGTGACGCAGCCGCCATGCAGGGGCAGCCTTTGCCGCCCAAGCTGCACTGGGGACTGGTCGTACTGTTCTCGCTGCTGAGCTTCGGTATTTTTGCCATCGTCTGGATGTTCCTCCAGTCGTCATGGGTGCGCAAGATCGATCCCCAATCGAATGCGACCAAGTACCTGATCGGCTACTTGGTGCTGGCCGTGATCGGCGGCGCCATGGGCGAGTCGGAAGCCGTGGGGACCAAGGGAATGGGCGTCTTTCTGCAGCTGCTGTCGTTCGTGTTCTTCTATTGCGGCTACTACTCCATGCGGCGCTCCATGCTCCACTACTACAACAGCGTCGAGCCGATCGCGTTGAGGCTGTCGAACGCCATGGTCTTCTTCTTCAGCATGCCTTATCTGCAGTACCACATGACGCGCATCGCCAAATGGAAGATGGGTGGGGCTCTGCGGCCGCAGTAACAGCAGCCGCCCGCGAATGTCGGTTCGCGAGCGGTGCGCAGCCTTATGGCGCCGGGGTGGGCAAAGGCAGTACCTTGGCTGGATTGAGCAGGTTCTTCGGGTCCAGTGCCCGCTTGATCTGCCACATCAGTTCCAGCTCCACGGGCGACTTGCACAGCAGCAGGTCGTCGCGCTTGGCCACGCCGATGCCGTGCTCGGCCGAGATCGAGCCGTTCTGCCGCGTCGCGAGGCCGTCCACCGTGTGCGAGACACGCGCGTAGTTTTCCGCGAGGAAGGCCGCGGCGGGCGCACCCTTGGGTCGCAAGGGGTTGAAGTGCACGTTGCCGTCGCCCATGTGGCCGTAGATCACCATGCGCGCGTCGGGCGCCAGGGCCAGCACCTGCTTTGACGCTTCGGCGATGAAATCCGCGATCTTCGACAGGGGAATGGAGATGTCGCACTTGATGCTGCCGCCTTCGCGCGTCTGGGCATCCGAAATCTCTTCGCGCAGTTGCCAGAAGGCGCGTGCATCGGCAAGGCTGGCGGCGATGGCCGCGTCGGTGACCAGGCCGCGCTCCATGCCTTGCTCGAGGATGCTCATCAGCGTCGCGTCCAGGCCTTCGTCATCGCCGCCCGACGTCAGTTCGATAAGCACCATCCAGTCATGCGCGCGGGGAAGGGGCGCGCTCCACTGCGGCATTGATTCGAGCACCAGGGCCAGCGCCGGCCCCGAGATCAGTTCAAAGGCCGTGACGGCCTGGCCGGCAGCGCGCTTGGCTTCGGTCAGCAGTTCGACGGCCGCGTGCGGGT
>JAMNYN010000294.1 GCA_023622805.1 Pseudomonadota bacterium
AGAGGCAGGGAATGGCCGTTTGCATTGTCTCGTTCGGTAACTACGGCTTGATTTTCAACAATTGCCAGCCGCTGCACTAGGCGCATGGCCTGCTAGCAGCTATAGCCATCAGGCATAACCCGCAAGGCCCATGACGTCTGGCGCGACTTCTCCTGCACCGTTTTCTGACAACGCCTATCCAGAACCGACCGCCTTTCTGAACCGCCGCATCCCATCGCGGGACCAGCATGACTCATAGCGTGCGAGGTACGGCCATGAACCGTAATTTTTACCGCGTCCTATTCAGCCAGACCCGAGGCCTGTGGATTGCCGTGCGGGAAACAGCTCACTGCTGCCGCGCCGGCCCTGCCTGCGCCCTGCTGCTCGCCACGCCCGTCGCCTGGGCCCAGATCATGGCTGACCCTGCGGCGCCCGGCCACCAGCGCCCCACCGTGCTGCAGTCCGCCAACGGCACGCCGGCGGTCAACATCCAGACGCCATCGGCGGCCGGCGTGATCCGCAACTGCAGAAAGTCATTTATTCCGGAGCCTTGCTAATCGTTGGAATCGACTTTCAGTAGAAAAATCAATCACTTCGGCAATCTAACTTTTCCCCATTTTTAGCGTGTGGAACAGTGCATCACGCGCATCAAGCGTAAGCGTCCGGCCATATCACCTTGAATGCCGCATCGTCGTCGGCTATCAACCCTAAATGACGTCGCAGTCACGGCACTAGTTCATGCCGGAGTTTTCAATGTACAGGCGGTCCTGCTTGAGAAGTGGACCGTTTAGCGGCTAGCGGAGTTCGGCTGTTTGCGTCCCAATGCCCACTTGACGATCTCCAGCCACAGAAGACCCAGCAACGCCAGCACCGCGGCCGCGCCCAGCATTCCCGGAGAGGGTAAGTCAAATGCAAATAGTCGTCTGACTGGCGCAATGCCGAGCACGCATCCAAGCAGGACCAATGTGCCAATGCTGATCCAGGCAAAGTAGCTGTTGCGCTCCACGCCACGGCGCCAGGAGGCAAGTGTCCAGGAGCGGTTGGTCCAGATCAATCCGACGTTGCAGAGGACCAGTACGGTAAACACCATGGCGCGCGCCACATCGTCCGTGTGCGCCGCAGACCGCGCGCCAGCGTAGATGCAAAGCAGCAATGCCAGCAGGCCACCACCCTGCAGCAGGCCGCGGGCCAGAACGGCGCGGTCGAACAGGCGCGCTTCAGCGCGGCGGGGCGGAACGGTCATAGCGTCGGCTTCCAGCGCCTGCGCCTCGAACACCACTGAGCAGGCAGGGTCGATGATGAGTTGGAGGAACAGGATGTGTACAGGCATCAGCAGCATGGGCCAACCCAGCAGCACCGGAACCAGGGACAGACCAACGATTGGCACGTGTGCGCCGATCACAAAAACGATGGCCTTGCGGAGGTTGGCAAACACGCGACGGCCGTAGCGCACGGCCGTGACAATGGAAGCAAAGTCGTCATTCAGGAGCACCAGATCGGCAGCCTCGCGTGCCACCTCGGTGCCGCGCGCGCCCATGGCCACGCCAATGTGGGCGGCCTTGAGGGCTGGGGCGTCATTGACGCCGTCGCCGGTCATGGCCACCACGTCGCCGCGCGCGCGAAAGGCCTGTACCAGGCGCAGTTTCTGCTCGGGCTGTACGCGGCAAAACACTTGGGTAGTTGCCAGGCAGTCACGCAAGGCATCGTCGTCCAGGGCGGCCAGCTCCTGCCCTGTCATGGCGGGTGCATCGGTGGCAAGCCCGGCCTGGCGCGCAATGGCCAGGGCGGTGACGGGGTGGTCGCCGGTCATCATGACAACGCGGATGCCGGCGGCCTGGCAATCGGCAATGGCTTGGGGAACGTCGGGTCGCACCGGGTCTTCCAGCCCGACCAGGCCCAGGAAGACAAAGTCGAAGTCGTGCTGGTTCTCGGGCAAGGGCTGCGCCGCAAACACGGCGCTGGCCACGCCGAGCACGCGCAGGCCGTCGCCCGCCATGGCGGACACCTGCCGGGCAATGGGCTCGCGTTGTGCGACAGGCAGGTGGCAGAGGTCGACGATGGCTTCGGGCGCGCCCTTGGCCGCGATCATGTATTCGCGCAGATCGGGCGAACGCCAGACGCGCGACATGGCCAGCATGGCGGGCGACAGTGGGTAGTCCTCGACCAGGGTCCAGTCGGCATGCAGATGTTCCGTGTCGGCCAGGAGTTGTGCGCCAGTCCCGATGATGGCGGCCTCCATGGGGTCGAAGGCGCGGCGGTGGCTCGACAGCACGGCGTACTCAAGGACCCCGTGCAACGCCTCGGCCAGGGGATCAGTGCCATCGCGCAGGCTGTCATAAAGGGCGCTGCCCGACCAGAGCCGGCGCACCGCCATGCGGTTGGCCGTCAGGGTCCCGGTTTTGTCGACACACAGCACAGTGGTGGCACCAAGCAGTTCCACTGCGGGAATGCTGCGGGCCAGCACCTTCTGGCGCGACAGGCGCCAGGCGCCCAGGCCCAGGAACAGTGTCAGGATGACCGGCAGTTCCTCCGGCAGGATGGCCATGGCCAGGGTAAGGCCGGCGAGCAGCCCACCCAGCCAGTCGCCGCGCAGGAGCCCGTAGGCCAGGGCCAGCGCCGCGGCCAGAACCATGCCCACCGCCGCCACCGTCTTGACTACGCGGTTCGTCTCGCGTTGGATCGGTGTGGTTTCGCTGGCGATACCCTGCAGTGACTGGCCAATTCGGCCCAACGCGCTGCGCTCACCCGTGGCCACTACGCGGCCATGCGCGCTGCCCTGGGTGACCAGCGTGCCGGAGAACGCCTGCATCACCGCCGCACCACCAGCTTGTTTCTGCACCGGCACTGATTCGCCGGTCAGCAGGGACTCGTCCAGTGAAAGGTTCGCGGTTTGGGTAAGTTCCAGGTCGGCAGGAACGCGGTCGCCTTCGGCCAGCAGCACAGTGTCGCCACAGACCAGTTCTCGGGCGGCAATCTGGTGGGTCTGCCCACCGCGCAGCACCAGCGCCAGTGGACTGGACAGGTCGCGCAAGGCGTCCAGCGAGCGCTCGGTACGGCGCTGCTGCACAAAGGTAATGCCCATCACCACGAACACAAACCCCAGCAGCATCAGCGCCTCCTGCCGGTCGCCGAGCGTCATGTAGAGCGCACCGCAGGCCACCAGGAGCAAAAACATGGGTTCGGCCACAACGTCGCCGGCCAGCCGCAGCACACTGCGCGGCCGCGAGACGGGAAGTGCGTTGGGACCGTCCTGCGCGAGGCGCTGCTGCGCCTGGGCGTGGGTCAGGCCGATTTCGTCCATATCGTAAGGCGGCAAGCCTCCTCAGGTCTTGTGCAACACGAAAGCGCCTGTGGGCGTATGGAAAAAGTCAAAGCCTT
>JAMNYN010000252.1 GCA_023622805.1 Pseudomonadota bacterium
CCTTCATTTCAACGACCCGTAGGCCTTGCAGTGGTCCTGCCATCATTTTTTTCCGGTTGTGCTCTTGCCTGCCATTGGAACGCAGCACACGGCCCGGGACCATCGTCGCAAGAGACGATGTTGTCGCCTACCGCACCACGCCCTGCTTGCGCGCGATCGCCACGGCCTGCATGCGGCTCTTGGCGCCCAGCTTGACGTTGATGTTGCGCAGATGGGTGCGCACGGTGCTGTCGACCACGAACAACTTCTCCGCGATCGCACTGTTGGAGTAGCCTTCGGCCAAAAGCTCCAGCACGCGGATCTCCTTGCGCGTGAGCGACTCCTGGCTCGCTCCGGCCGGACGGACATCCGAGGGAAGCGGCGCCAGCGGCCCGAACATCTGCAGCAGCCGCTGCAGGTATTGGGCAAGGAAAGGATCGAACTGCGCACGCTCCTGCGCCCGCGCCGAACACTGCTGCACCAGGCGCGCCGCGCCCGGGCCTTCGTCCAGGATCAGGCGAAAGAATCCTTCCTGGCTCGCGCTCTGCAGCACCTCGTCCATCTGCGCCACAGCGCTGCCCAGATGGCCGCCCTGCTGCAGGGCGAGCGCGCACAGCAGGCCCAGCTTGAGCGCACGCCGCTGGCGGCCAACGGCCAGGGCCGCCCGGCGCTGGGCCTGCAGGTCGCGCAGCGCCAGGACGGGGTCGCCGAACACGAGCTGCCAGCGCGCGCGCGCCAGCGCCAGATAGTCCAGGTCATGGGCCGGCAGGTGCAGGCGCCGCTCACGCTCCCAGGTCTCGACATCGTCGGCCCGCTCGAGCTCATCGCGGGAGGCGCCGGCATGGCCTTGCAGCAACTGGATGCGCGAGCGCTCGAGCTTGGCCCCGGCAATGACGCGCGGCAGCTTGCGGTCATGGCCCAGGTACTCGAGCTCGATCAGGGTCTGGAACGCAGCATCGATGTCGCCGGCGTGAAAAGCGATGCGCGCGCGCATGACATGGCTCAGCAGCATGTGGTCCGGCAAGCCCACGTCGCGCGCCAGCGGCAGGTAGACGTTGAGCAGATGGTCGGCCTCGTCCAGTTGATTGGCTTCGTAGACCACGCCCGCGTACAGGACGCCCGCCCAGGCGTTGCCGTGGCTGTGGTTGTAGGAAGCCGCATGGGTGGAAGCGATGGCCATGCGAAAGCGTGCGGCCGCCTGGCGCAAGCGCCCGGCCTGCAGGTCGAGCATGCCTTCCAGCGACTCGGTGTACATGCGATTGAAATGGCTGCCACCCTGCAGACCGCGTGCCGCATCCAGCAGCCGCTGGGAGGCGTGCGGGTCGCCCACCACGGACAAAATATTGGCCATGGCATTGAGCGCCGCGCCGTCGGCAAAGGACAGGCCGGAGGACGGCCGGGCCAAGTCCTTGCTGCCGGCCGCATACGCCTCATCGTAGCGGTCCTGCATGGCCAGCAGCAGCGGATACAGCGTCTGCACACGGTCGCGCACCTCGGGCTGCTGCGCAAAGCCCGAAGCTTCGAGCATTTCCATGGCGACCCAGGGACCGCGCGTAAAGCAGGCCGCCCACAACGCAATCCACTGCAGGCGGGAATGGGCGCGCAGCAGCGCCTCGGGGAGAGCCGTGAACCAGCGCGACAGCATGCGCATGCGGCCCTGGTCGAGAAACGTTTCGGCGTAAGCCTCCAGCAAGCCCATGGCCCGGGCATGGTCCCCGGCTTCGATGGCGTGGTCTATGGCCGGCACCGGACGCCCCTGCGCGGCATACCAGCGCGAAGCCATCCCGTGCAGGCGCGCGACTTCGCCGGGCTGCTCACGCAGCAGCTGCGCGCGCAGAAAGTCCGCGAACAGGCTGTGCAGCCGCCAGGAAGGCGTTTCCCCTTCCAGCGGCGTCAGAAAGAGGTTGGCATTTGCCAACTGCTCCAGCATCGCCGCGCTGTTGCAGCCCGGGTTCAGCGCCTGGCAGGCCGCGGCCTCCAGCTGCCTCAGCACGCAGCTGCGCAGCAGAAAATCGCGCACATCGGGCGGCTGGTGGGCCAATACATCGTCGGCCAGGTATTCCGCCACGGCGCGGTCCGAGCCGGAAAAGCGGTCCACGAAACCCGTGTCCAGTCCATGTTTTTCCAAGGCCATGGACGCCAGCCAGAGGGCGGCGATCCAGCCTTCAGTCTTGCGGTGCAGCTGCGCCACGGCCGCGCCCGAGACCTCGGCGCCGTGCGCGGCCAGGCGCATTCGCAGGTAACTGGCGGTCTCCTCGGCGCTGAAACGCAGGCGCTCGGCATCGATCTCCAGCAGCTGCCCGCGCGCGCGCAAGCGGCCCAGCCCCAGGTGGGGCAGGCCGCGCGAACCAATCACCACCTGGCCCAGACGCGGCAGGCGCTCGATGATCTCACGCACCAGACCCAGCACCGCCTGCTCCTGCACGACTTCGAAATCGTCCAGAAACAAGGCGAATGGCGTATCGAAGGCCGCCAGCGCGGTCGCCACATCGAAGCTGGAACTGTCCGCGGGCAGCTCCACGCCCAGGCGGCCCAGGGTCTCCACCAGACGGCGGAGAAAACGCGAGACATCATTGTCCGTGCGGTCCAGCGCGAGCCAGGCCGTGGCCTTTTCCTGCGCCTGCATGCGCCAGCGGCTTTGCGCCATGGTGGTGGACTTGCCAAAACCGGCGGGCGCGCGCACCAGCACCAGTTTCACGGCGGCGCTGCTGATCTGCGCACTGATGGCCAGGCGCGGCACATGGGCGGCGCCACCGGGCGGTGCGGCAGGGTCGGAAGGGGGAAGATCGAGAGGCGACATAAAGGAATCAGGGAGCAGACAACAGCCAGGGCAGCCGGAATGCCCCGGCCGACCCGCATCGTGGCATACGCCCGCGCAAGGCAAGCGCACAGGCGTCGATTTCCGTCTGTTCCGACGATACCGAGGCGCGGGCGAGAAGGCTAAATTTACCCCAGTTTCATTGACGCTTCCTGCCTGAAGCAAGCCCCATGACCGAAGTCTATATCTACGACCACGTGCGCACGCCGCGCGGCAAAGGCCGCCCCGATGGCGCGCTGCATGCCATCACGCCCATCCAGCTGGCCGCGCAAACCCTGCAAGCCCTGCGCGAGCGCGGACAACTCGACCCGACCCAGATCGAAGATGTAGGCTTGGGCGTGGTCATGCCGGTGGGCGAACAAGGCGCCGACCTCACGCGCTTCGCCCTGCTGGCCGCCGGCTACGGCGACAGCGTCGCGGGCTACCAGCTCAACCGCTTTTGCACTTCCGCGCTGGACACGCTGAAAATGGGCTTCGCGCTGGTGGCTTCGGGCCAAGCCGATGCCGTCATCGGCGGCGGCGTGGAGTCCATGTCGCGCGTGCCGATGGGCAGCGACGG
>JAMNYN010000776.1 GCA_023622805.1 Pseudomonadota bacterium
GGAAATGCATCCTGACGACGCCGCCGCGCGCGGCATTGCCGACGGCGCGCTGGTGCGCTTGTTCAACGCCCGCGGCGAGCACCTGTGACACGCCAGCATCAACGGCCGGGCCCGCGAAGGCCTGGTGATCGGCCTGGGCATCTGGTGGCGCAAGGACGGCGCCAACGGCACCAACGTCAACGAGCTGACCCACCAACACCTCACCGACATCGGCCGCGCCCCCAGCTTTTACGACTGCGTGGTGGAAGTTCAGGCCGCGTAGGCACGACCCACAAGCGTTGCAACTGGCGCAGCCCCAACAAAGGGGCAGCGAGCAAGCGCCGCCGCGCAGCGAGGCTGCCGTCCCTAGCCGGGCGCCCCCCTCCACCGCAGGTTGAGAGGGGGAAGACGGGGCGCGCCTAGCGCGAAGCGGCTCAGGGGGTGCTTTCCACATGCCCTGGCGCCCGATTCACCAGCACCGTCCGCTTGTCCGCATTGAGCGACAGATAGCGCTCATAGTTGCGCAGGATGTCGGCAATCAGCTCCTCGTGCCGCAGGTACTGGATGTCATAGCCTTCACGCCCATCGGCAAAGAAGGTCATGGGCTCGACCACATGGCGGCGCACGTTTTCCGTGGCCTCCGTCACTTCGGTCAGCATGAAGCCGGGCAGCTTGCGCTTGACGGGTCGCACGCCATAGACAAAGTCGCGCAGCTCGGCGATGGGAATCACCAGGCGCACCGTTCCCGCATCGCTGCCTTCCGTGCTCATGCTGTCGTCATGCACCTGGGCCGGCAGGCCCTGGCGCTCCATTTCCGTCGCCACTTCGCGCATGGCGGGCAGTACGGTTTTCTGCATGAAGCGCTGGATGTCGCCAGCGTTGGGCTGGCGTACGATCAACTCCAGGCGCTTGCGCCAGTGCTGGCCGTTCCAGAAGCTGGTGGCCGGCGCCCAATCCTGGGTGGCGTGCGTGAGGTCGGCGCGCATCCCTCGCCACAGCCCCACGCAAAGGGCCGCCATGATGGCCGCCACGGGCAAGGCCGCGACCATGGTCATCGCCTGCAAGGCCTTGAGACCGCCGGCGAGCATCAGCACGATGGCCGTCACGCCCAGGACCGCGGCCCAGAACAGGCGCTGCCACACTGGCGAGCGCGGATGGCCGCGCGAGGCGATCGCATCCACCACGTAAGCACCCGAGTCCGCCGACGTCACGAAGAACATGGCGATCAGCAAAATGGCCAGCCAGGACACGGTCTTGGCCAGCGGCAGGTATTCAAAAAAGCGGAACAGCAGCGCATCCACATTGCCCGCGGTTTGCGCCAGCGCGCCCTGGGCCACATGGGTGTCGATCCAGATCGCCCCGTTGCCGAAAGCCGTCATCCACAGCAGGTTGAAGGCCGTGGGAATCAGCAGCACGCCGATGATGAATTCACGCACCGTGCGGCCGCGCGAGATGCGCGCGATGAACATGCCCACGAAAGGCGACCAGGAGATCCACCAGGCCCAGTACAGGATCGTCCAGTTGCCGAACCACGCGGGGTCCTGCGCGGGCTCATAGGCGAACGTGCGCAGCGACAGATCCACCAGCTGGGAGAGGTAATGGCCGACGTTTTCGCTGAACGCCTGCATCAGGAACACGGTGGGGCCGAAGACCAGCACGAAGCCCAGCAGGATGAACGTGAGAACGAGGTTGACCTCCGACAGCCTGCGCACGCCCTTGTCCAGGCCCGACGCCGCCGAGAAACCGGCCAGGCTCACCACCACCACGATCACCCCCACACGGAAGACCGTGGTGCTGGTATCCCAGCCCGTCACGATGTTCAGGCCCGCGGCCAATTGCAGGGCGCCGTAGCCCAGGGTCGTCGCCAGACCGGCAATCGTGCCCACCAGCGCGAACGCATCGACACCATGGCCTATGGGGCCGTTGATGCGCTGCTGCAGCAGCGGATAAAGGCCGGAGCGCATGGTCAGCGGCAGGTTGAATCGAAAGCCGAAATACGCCAGCACCAGCCCCATCACGCCGTAGATCGCCCAGGCGTGAAAGCCCCAGTGGAAGAAGGTGGACGTCAGCGCCTCGCGCGCGGCGGCAGGCGTGCCGGCGACTTGCGTGGGCGGGTTCAGATAGTGCTGCAGCGGCTCGCCCACGCCGAAATACATCAGGCCGATGCCCATGCCTGCCGCGAACAGCATGGCGGTCCACGACACAAAGTTGAACTCGGGCTTGGCGTCATCGGGCCCCAGGCGGATGTCGCCGTAGCGGCTGAACGCCAGCAGCACCAGGAACACCAGGAAAAACGTCACGACGCCGGTGTAGAACCAGTCGAAATGGCCCACCACCCAGGCCTGGGCGCTGGAGAAGATGCGGTCCGCCAACTGCGGCGCCAGACTGCACAGCAGCAGCAGCGCGGTCAGTACGACCAGGGCCGGTACGACGACCGGCGCGGAAAATGTCAGCTTCGGGGGGGCGTCGACATCGTGGTTCGCCGGGTTTTCCATGGACATCTCCTGGGGTCGGTGCAGAGCTAGCAGGCCGCAGACATTTCACCACGGACTGCGGGTCACCGGGGCATCCCCCGGCGGCCGCTGGAGCTTAAACGGCCAGCACCAGGATCTCGCGGGCCTTGGCCGCGTCGATGTCGCGCAGCTCCGACAGCTGGACCATGCCGTGCTTTTCCAGCTGGGCCACGGCCGCGTCCACGGCTTCGGTGCCCAGGCTGTAGGCCGACAGCCGCGTGGGCACGCCCAGGCCTTCGAAGAAGTTGCGCGTCTGGGTGATGGCGGCATTGATACGGCCTTCTTCCGAGCCTTCGGTGATGCCCCAGACGCGCTCGGCGTATTGCAGCAGCTTGGCGTGCTTTTGCTCGCGCCGCGCATCCATCATGGCCGGCAGCACCACGGCCAGCGTGCGCGCGTGGTCGATGCCGTACAGGGCCGTGAGTTCGTGGCCGATCATGTGCGTGGCCCAGTCCTGGGGCACGCCGGCGCCGATCAGGCCGTTGAGCGCCAGCGTTGCCGTCCACACCAGGTTGGCGCGGTCGGCGTAGACCGGCGTGGCGTCATGCACCACGCGCGGGCCGATCTCGATCAAGGTCTGCAACAGGCCTTCGGCAAAGCGGTCCTGCACGCGCGCGTCGACCGGGTAGGTCAGGTACTGCTCCATGGTGTGCACGAACGCATCGACCACGCCGTTGGCCAGTTGCCGGGTCGGCAGGGTATAGGTCTTGGTCGGGTCCAGCAGCGCGAACTGCGGGAACAGCCGGCGGTTCGAGAACGGCAGCTTGGCGCCTTCGGCCGCATGGGTCAGCACGCCGCCGTTGTTCATTTCCGAGCCCGTGGCGGGCAGGGTCAGCACCACGCCCAGGGGCGCGGCCTGGCTGACCGTGCGTCCGCCGCTTCGCACCAGCTCCCAGGCCGCGGCCGCATCGGCGCCGGGTAGGCGCACGGCGGCGGCGATGAACTTGACGGCATCGATCACAGAGCCGCCGCCCACGGCCAGCAGGTAGTCGAAACCGCCCTGCTGGAACTGCTCCACGGCGCGCATCGCGGTTTCCAATGTGGGATTGGGCTCTATGCCGGAAAACGTCGCGTGCCGGCGCGCGCCCAAGGCGGTACGCACTTCGGCCAGCGTGCCGGTCTTCTCGGCGCTGCCGCCGCCCACTACGATCAACACCTGGGCCGTCTCGGGCAACAGCTTGCCGAGCTTGGCCACGACGCCCTCACCGAAAACAATGCGCGTGGGGTTGCTGAAGTCAAAATTTTGCATGGCGGCTCTCCTGTGAATGGGGGTGCGCGCCGCCGGAGTCACGCAGGCACCGGCGGCGCGGAACAGCACCTATTCTGGCAGGCCCAGGACCGCCCGCGTGTCAGTGCTCAGTCGAGCCGGATGCCCGCCTGATGGATGATTTCGCCCCAGCGCTTGGCCTCGGCGCGGGCCATGGACCGAAACTGTTCAGGCGTGCCGGGCAAGGCTTCCATGCCGAAGTCCTGCATGCGCTTGACCACGGTCGGGCTGGCCAGGGCCTTGTTGAGCTCGGCATTCAGGCGCTGAGCGATGGGCGCGGGCAGGCTTTTGGGCGCCAGCATGCCCTGGAAGGCATAGACCTCGGAGTTGGCCACGCCGGCCTCGGCCAGGGTGGGCAGCTGTGGCAGATTGGCCACGCGCTGGCCCGAGCCTATGGCCAGTGCGCGCACCTTGCCGGTCTGGATCAGCGGCAGGCCCGCGGCCAGGTCCAGGAACATGCAGGCCACCTGCCCGCCCATCACGTCGGCCACGGCCGGTGCCGCGCCGCGGTAGGGGATGTGCGTGAGGAAAGTGCCGGTGCGGGCCTTGAACATTTCCATCGCCAGATGGTGGGGCGAGCCATTGCCCGGCGAAGCGTAGTTCACCTGGCCGGGATGGGCGCGGGCATAGGCAAGGAATTCCTGCAGGGTCTTGGCCTCGAACGCCGGGTTGACCACCAGCGCCAGCGGAAAGCGGCTCATGCCACCGATATAGGTGAAATCATTTTCCGGGCTGAACGGCAGCTTGCGAAACAGGTGCTCGTTGTAGGCCAGCACGGCGTTGTCGGCCGACATCACGGTGTAGCCGTCGGGCCGGGCCATGGCCACCTGCTGGGCGCCGATATTCGTCGAGGCGCCGGGCTTGTTCTCGATGACGATGGTCTGGCCCAGACTGGTGCGCATGGCTTCGGCCATCGTGCGCGCCAGCACGTCCGTGCCGCCGCCCGGCGGGTAGGGAACGACCCAGCGAATGGCCTGTTCGGGCCAGCTCTGGGCCTGTGCCAGCGATGCGAAAGGCGCGGCGGCCGTGGCCGTCATCGCGGCCAGAAAATGTCTGCGGTCCATTTTTTTGTCTCCTGGGGAATTGACCGGCGTCGCTCGCGGCGGGCCGGAGGATGCGTGGGGAGCGTCCATGGCATGGCCATGCCGCGCGGGCCTGCACTTCTGTGGTGCCGGTCCCGCGCGCGCCCGGATTTCAGGCTGCCGATTCGGGCTCGACCACGGTCTGATCGATGGCGCCGAAAATGCTCTGGCCGTCGCGGCCCTTCATTTCAATGCGCACGGTGTCGCCGAACTTCATGAATTCGGTCACGGGCTGGCCGGTTTGAATGGTCTCGATGCAGCGCTTTTCGGCGATGCAGCTGTAGCCCTTGGGCCATTCCATGTTCTTGCCCTTGCCCACGCCCTTGTTGCTCACCGTGCCGCTGCCGATGATGGAGCCGGCGCGCACATTGCGGGTCTTGCAGATGTGGGCGATCAGTTGGCCGAAGTGGAAAGTCATTTCCGGGCCGGCGTCGCACATGCCGACCTTGCGGCCGTTCCAGCTCGACTGCAAGGTCAGGTTCACCCGCCCGGCATCCCAGGCGTCGCCCAGCTCGTCGAGCGTCACCGCCACCGGGCTGAACGCCGTCGCCGGCTTGCTCTGGAAAAAGCCGAAGCCCTTGGACAGTTCGGCGGGAATCAGGTTGCGCAGCGAGACATCGTTGACCAGCATCACCAGGCGGATGCCCTGCAACGCCTGGGCGGGCGTGCTGCCCATGGGCACGTCGGTGGTCACCACGGCGATTTCGGCCTCGAAATCGATGCCCATGGCTTCGCTGGGCACGACCACGTCGTCACAGGGGCCGATGAAATCGTCGCTGCCGCCCTGGTACATCAGCGGATCGACGTAGAACGTGGCCGGCACTTCAGCGTTGCGCGCCTGGCGCACCAGTTCCACATGGTTGAGGTAGGCCGAGCCGTCGGCCCATTGGTAGGCGCGCGGCAGCGGCGCCATGCACTGCTCGGGGTTGAAGGCAAACGCATGCGGCGCCTTGCCCGTGTTGAGCTGCTGGTACAGGTCCTGCAATTGCGGCGCCATGAAGGCCCAGTCGTCCAGTACCTGCTGCATGCGGCTGGCAATGCCGGTCGCATAATGGGCCAGGCCCAGGTCGCGCGAGACAACAACGAGTTGTCCGTCGCGCGAGCCGTCTTTGTAGGTAGCGAGTTTCATGGTGACTGGACCTTGGGTGACAGGGTCAAAAAAGTGCGGCCTGACACGGCAGCGATTGAATTACGATTGGGTAAATCAGTTTACCTAAACAAAACGAGCGAATTTTAGTGCACATGGAAAAGGAACGCGCAGGCATCCAGTCGGTCGAAGTCGGTTTTGCGCTTTTGCACGGCCTGGCGCGCGCGCGCGTGCCGCTGATGCTCAAGGAAGTCGCGGCTTGCGCCGACATGAGCGCCGCCAAGGCCCACCGCTACCTGGTGAGTTTTCAGCGCCTGGGACTGGTGGTGCAGGACAGCCGCACCTCGCGCTATGACCTGGGCCCGGCCGCCCTCCAGCTGGGCCTGGCCGCGCTGACCCGGCTCGACCCGGTGCGCCTAGCGCGCGAACGCATGCCGGCGCTGCTCGAAGCGCTGCAGCACACGGCCGCCCTGGCCGTCTGGGGCAACCACGGGCCCACCATCGTCCACTGGGAGGAGTCCGCCCAATCGGTCACCGCCAATCTGCGCCTGGGCGATGTGATGCCGCTGCTGTCCTCGGCCACGGGCCGCTGTTTTGCGGCCTACCTGCCCAGCGAAGCCACGCAGCAGATGCTCGCCGAGGAAATGCAGCGCGCACGCCAGATGGGCCGGCGCGATCTGCCGCTCACCGCGCCCGACGTACAGGCCATGCTGGCCGAAGTGCGCACGCGCGGCACGGCCCGCGTCGTCGACACGCTGCTGCCCGGCATCGCGGCCTTTTGCACGCCGGTGTTCGACTCTTCCGGCCACATCGTGATGGGCATCACCACACTGGGCTCGCTGGCCACGTTCGATCCCGACTACGACGGCGCGATCGCCACGCAACTGCGCGCCACGGCCCGCCAGCTGTCGGCCGATCTAGGCTGGGCAAGCAACTGAGGGCCGCCCACATCGGGCTCCAATCGCCATGCAAAGGCCTGCTCTTTTGCCCCTCACGGCAGCCGTGCTGGCCGCGCATGCCTGGCTGCTGTGGCAATTGCCCACCCAGTCGGGCGACACTGCGACCGACAAGGCTGAGCTGCAGAGCTTTGCCACCCGCAGCATCGCGCCGCCTGCGCCGCCGCCGCCACCTCCTCCGGCACCGCCCGCACCCGTCCGGCCCAAGGTGGTGAAAAAACCAGCGCCGCCGCCCCGGCCGGCGGCGCCCATTCCCGAAGAAAACCACGACTTCCCGGCCGCAGCCAACCCGCCGGCCGAGCCCGACACCGCTGACAGTACCGATAGCACCCAGCCTGATCCGGCCGCGCCTGATCCGGCCGCGCCTGAGCAGGCCGCGCCAGAGACATCCGCAGAGAAGCCGGCCGCGCCGCAGCCCGAAACCTTGCAAGGCGTGCAGCTGGCCCATGCGGGCGGGCCGGCCGAGGCCGCCACCGATCTGACTGTGCGCCTGCCCGCGCCCGCACGGCTATCGTTCGAAGTCACCGGCCAGTCCAAGCGCTTCGACTACCACGCCAGCGCCGAACTGCTGTGGCAGCACGACGGCAGCCATTACCAGGCGCGCCAGGAAATCAAGGCGTTTCTGATCGGCTCGCGCGGACAGACCAGCAGCGGCCAGATCGGCCCCGCGGGCCTCGTTCCCGAACACTTCAGCGACAAGGGGCGCAGCGAAAAAACCGCCGATTTCGACTTTGCGGCCCAGCAGGCCAGGTTCAGCAGCCAGGCACCGCCGGCCGCCATAGGCGCAGGCGCCCAGGACCGGCTCAGCGTGTTCCTGCAGCTGTCCGCCCTGCTCGCGGCCGCGCCGCAAAGCTACCCGCCAGGCACGGAAATCACGTTCACCACGGTCGGCAGCAACGATGCCGAACGTTGGACATTTCGCGTCCAAGGCCTGGAAAGCCTGGAGCTGCCCATGGGGACCCTGGAAGCGCTCAGGCTGGAGCGACTGCCGCGCCGCCCCCAGGACCAGCAGGCCGCGCTGTGGCTGGCACCCACACTCGACTATCTGCCGGTGCGCATCCGCCTGACCCAGGCCAACGGCGATTTTGCCGATCTGCGCCTACGATCGCACGCCGCCCCCTGAGGCCAGGAACACATCCACCGACCCCGGCACGGACATGCAATCCGTGGAATACTGGGTGCCAAGGGCCTGTTGCAGGCGACCCCGCCTCGCGGCCCTTGAAGTCTGGCGTTTTGCAGTCATATGACTGTCAGAACATCAGACCTTGCAACGAGGGGGACCACCATGCAAACGCTTTACGACTCTGACACTTTTGCGGTGCTCCATATCCGGCCCGACCTGCCGACCATGGCCGGAGAGCTGTCCGCCCCGACGGACAAACTGCCCAACACCCAAATGCAGATGCCACGCCACGGTTTTGAAATCGTCGACAAGCGTTCGGGCAAAGAGGTCTACCTCGACGGTTCCTGGGCCGAAATGTTCCAGAAAGTCATACTCGCCTGGCAGCTGCAGACGCCCACCCAGGAAGAAGTGGAAAGCATGCTGGACAGCTACGCCGGACTGGCGCAGAACCCGGTGCTGGTTCATTAAACGCACCCCCTGAGCGGCTTTGCCGCTCCCCCCTCTCATCCTGCGGTGGAGGGGGGCGACACCATCGCTGCGGGGCGGCCCTTGCTCGGTGTCTCCACGCTGGGGCGCGCCAGTTTCCGGGGCTGCGCCCTGGATCGCGGATCGGTGACGCTGTGCTTCAGCCGAGCCGGGTTTTGTACAGCCGCCGGTACAGCGGCTCCACCAGCAGCAGCACGGCCATCAGGCGGCACACCTGGAAGGCCGTGACCACCGGCACGCCCAGTTGCAAGACCTTGGCCGTGATCGCCATCTCGGTGATCCCGCCGGGCGACGTGCCCAGCACCATGGTCACCCAGGGCAGGCCCGTGGCCCAGGCCAGCGCCGCGGCCAGCACGGCGCACAAGACCATCAACACCAGGGTGCCCACGGCCACCGTGCCCAGCCACAGCGGCGCGGTGCGCAGAAAATCACGCCGAAACCGCACGCCCAGGCTCACGCCTATGAACAGCTGGGCCGCATTCATCATGGCCTGCGGCACGGCCGACAGCCGCAGATCCAGCATGGTCAGCCCCATGGACACCAGCAGCGCGCCCAGAAACCAGGGATTGGCGCGCTTGAGGCGCAGCATGACCCAGGCGCCCATGCCCGTGCCCAGCGCCAGCAGCGCCAGGCCCGGCCCATGGACCACGCGCACCAGCGCCGGCTCGCCCACGCCGTGCAGGCCGCTCCACTGCAAGGCAAACGGGATCAGCAAAGTCACGATCACCAGCCGCAAGCTGTGGCTGGCCGCAACCAGATCGGTGCGCGCGTTCTCGCGCTCCGACAGCAGCGTCATTTCCGAGGCCGCGCCTATGGCTCCGGCGAAGTAGCTGGTCGCGCGCAACTGGCTCGCCGGCAGGTGCGGCATGCGCGGCGCGTGAAACCGGTACAGGCCGGCGCCGAACAACCAGCCCAGCCACAGCGCCGAGACGATGCCCAGGGCAATGGCCCACCACATGCCGGCCACCAGTTGCGTCACGGCCGGCGTGAAATAAAGCCCCAGCGCAGCGCCAATCGTCCACTGGGCGGCGTTGCGCCCCAGGCCCCAGCTGGCCGTGGGTGCGCCGCCCATGGAGGCCAGCGACGTTGCGATCAGCGGGCCCAGCATCCACGGCAAGGGCGTCTTCCACCAGACACACAATTGGGCTGCGGCCCAGGCACCGAGCAGGGTCAGCAATACCCGCAAAGGGAAATTCAGGCGCACGGGCGTCTCAGCCCTGTGACGATGGCACGGGCATCACCGGCCCCTGCGCGCTGCGGCGCAGGACATCCTCGAACGCCGGCACCGGCAAGGGCCGGCTGCACAGATAGCCCTGGAAGTGGTCGCAACCGCGCTGGCGCAGAAAATCCAGCTGCGCGGCGGTTTCCACGCCTTCGGCCAGCACCGTCAGGCCCATGCTGTGGCCCATGGCGATGACGGCCGCGCTGATCGCCATGTCGTCCGCGCTGTGCGGAATGTCGCGGATGAAGCTCTGGTCGATCTTCAGCACATCGATGGGAAAGCGCTTGAGGTGGGCCAACGAGGAATAGCCGGTGCCGAAATCGTCGATCGCCAGCCGCAGGCCCAGTTGGCGCAGGCGGCGCAGCACCAGCATCGCCTCTTCGGGCTGCTTGGCCAGCGCGCTTTCGGTGATCTCCAGCTCCAGCTGCGCCGCAGGAAAGCCCGCGTCCGCGAGCGCCGCCGCCGTGCTGCCGACAATGTCCGTCAGCAGGAACTGGTGCGGCGACACGTTCACGGCCAGCGTGATCTCGGGCAAGCCCAGGTTGCGCCAGCGCTGGCCCTGGGCACAGGCTTCGCGCATCACCCATTCGCCCAGCGGGCCGATCACGCCAGAGCTTTCGGCCACGGGAATGAAACGGGCCGGCGAGATCAGGCCTTCGACCGGGTCCAGCCAGCGCACCAGGGCTTCGGCGCCGGTCACGCGGCCGGTCGCAATGTCGATCTGCGGCTGGTAGTACAGCCGCATGTGTCCGTCGGCCAGGGCCTGACGCAAGCGCGCCTCGAGTTCCAGGCGCGCGCGCGCGGCCTGGGTCATATCCGCATGGAAAAAGCACCAGGCATCGGGTCCGCCGTTCTCCTTGGCCGCATGCACCGCCGAATGCGCGCCTTGCAACAGGCTTTGCGCCGTGCCCGCATGCCCGGGATACAGGCAGATGCCCACGCTCACACCCAGCACCACATCCACGCCCTCGGGCGCATGCCAGGGCTGGGCGGCCGCGGCGATCAAGCGCTGCGCCAGCTGCGCG
Organism: Pseudomonadota bacterium; assembly: GCA_023622805.1. Lineage (GTDB taxonomy): Bacteria > Pseudomonadota > Gammaproteobacteria > Burkholderiales > Burkholderiaceae_C > Comamonas > Comamonas bellezanensis. The sequence continues at coordinate 10,741 of JAMNYN010000776.1, forward strand.
GCCTGGGCCTCGGTGGCCAGATCCATGGCGGCCACGGCGATTTCGTCGCCCGCCATGCGCCCGATCAAGTCGCCCGGGCGCAAGGCCGCCTGCACCTGCGAGGCGACATGGCGCAACACCTGGTCGCCCACGGCGTGGCCGTAGCTGTCGTTGACATCCTTGAAACGGTCGATATTGATGAGCATCACGGCCAGTTTGCTGGGTGCCGCATGCGCCCTGTCCAGCACCAGCTCGAGCCGGTGGCCGAACCAGGTGCGGTTGTCCAGCCCGGTCAGCGGGTCCTTGCGCACCAGGTACTCCAGGCGCTGCTGCTGGGCCTTTTCCTCGGAAATGTCGGTGAACATGCAGACGTAATGCGTCACGCAGCCCGCTCCGTCGTACACGGCGCTGAGCGACATGCGCTCCGGGAACACTTCGCCGTTCTTGCGCCGGTTCCAGATCTCGCCCTGCCAGTGGCCGGTGCGCCGCATGCGCTCCCACATCGCCTCGTAGAAAGCCCGGTCATGCCGACCCGACTTGAACATGCGCGGCGTCTGGCCCAGCATTTCCGCTTCGGTGTAACCCAGCAGGCGCGTGAAAGCGGCGTTCACCGACAGGATGCGGCTGTGGGCATCGGTCACCACCACGCCTTCGATGGTGTTGTCCACCACCGTCGTGGCCAGGCGCTGGCGCTCTTGCGCCTCGCGCTGCTGAACTTCGCTGAGCGCCGCAGCCTCCTTGCGATGCGCGCGCGCGCGCCGCATGCGCAGCAGCAAGCCGCTGGCCAGCAGGCCGTTGACCAGCACCAGGACATAGCCCTGGAAGTTCTTCCATTGCAGCATCTGCCGGGGGTCTTGCGTCCAGTGCGCGAGCACCCAGTCGCTGCCCCACAGCCACAGCAATGCCAACAGCGTATACAACACCACAATCGAGCACAGCGACACCCTGGGGGGGGAACCCTCTTTCTGCATGTATTTCCTCACTCCACAACCATCGGCCCATGCTGCGACAATCGCAGGGCTATGACCCAAGCCTACATTCTTACCCTATCCTGCCCCGACCGTCGTGGGCTGGTGCACGCCGTCTCCGGCTTCCTGCTGGAGCAGGGCGCCAACATCGAAGAAGCCGCTCAGTACAACGACAGCGCCACCGGCCTGTTCTTCATGCGCGTGCAATTCGTCTTCTCGGACACGGATCCCGCAACGCTCAAGACGGCACTGGCCGAACTCGCTGAGCGCTTCGAGATGCGCTGGAGCCTGCACTCGCAGGCCGAAAACATGAAAACCGTGCTGCTGGTCAGCAAGGACGGCCACTGCCTCAACGATTTGCTGTTCCGCTGGAAGTCCGGCCTGCTGCCGATCGACATCCGGGCCATCATCAGCAACCACCGCGATTTCTACCAGCTCGCGGCCAGCTACAACGTGCCCTTCCACCACATTCCCGTGACGGCGGCCACCAAGGCCCAGGCCGAAGCGCGGCAATTCGAGATTATCCAGGCAGAAGGCGCCGAATTGGTCGTACTGGCCCGCTATATGCAAGTGCTGTCCAACGACCTGTGCACCAAGCTCGCCGGCCGCGCCATCAACATCCACCACAGCTTCCTGCCCAGCTTCAAGGGTGCCAAGCCTTACTACCAGGCCCATGACCGCGGCGTGAAGCTGATCGGCGCCACGGCCCACTACGTCACGGCCGACCTCGACGAAGGCCCGATCATCGAGCAGGACGTGGCCCGCGCAGACCACACGGACACGGTCGAAGACCTCACGGCCCGCGGCCGCGACACCGAAAGCCAGGTCCTGGCCCGCGCCGTGAAGTGGCACAGCGAACGCCGCGTGATCCTCAACGGCCACAAGACCGTCGTCTTCCGCTGATAGACGCCATGCCACCCGCTGCTCCCGCCGATCCTGTGGCCCTGGCCCCCAGCGCGGCGCGGCGCATTCCGCCCATCCAGTGCCTGCTGACGTTTGAAGCGCTGGCGCGGCTGCGCAGCGTGACGCAGACCGCCGAAGAGCTGTGCGTCACGCCCAGCGCCGTGAGCCACCGCGTGCGCCAGCTCGAGCAGATGCTGGGCAGCCGCCTGTTCGGGCGCGCCGATTTCTCGCTCACCAGCGAAGGCAGCGCCTACCTGGCCCATGTGCGCGAAGGCCTGGGCGCGCTGCAGCGCTTTCCCGGCAGCAGCTCCGTGCCCGGCCGGCGCCGGCTCAAGCTCGCCGTCACGCCGACGTTCGCGCGCTGCATACTGATTCCGCGGCTGAGCCAGTTCACCGAGGCCTACCCCGAGATCGACATCGCCTTGCATGTCAGCATTCCGCTGCTCGACGTGGTCGCCGAAGACGCCGACCTGATCGTGCGCTTCGGGCCGGGGCATTACGCCGACATGGAGCATATGGAGATCGCGCGCGATGTGCTGACTCCGCTGGCCTCGCCGGCCTTCGTCCGCGCCCATGGCCCGTTCGAACAGCCCAGCGACCTCGAGGGCCTGCCGCTGCTGCGCAGCCCGCTCGAGCCCTGGCGCAACTGGTTTGATGCCGCCGGCCTGGACTGGCCCGAGCCCGCCGAAGGCTCGCAATTCAACGACATAGGCCTGCTGTGCGACGCCGCCGCCGCCGGCATGGGCATCGCCCCCGTGCGCCTCAAGCTCGGCGCCCCCTGGCTGGACAACGGCACGCTGGTGCGCCTGTTTCCCCTGGACGTGCCCAGCCCGCATGCGCACTACCTGTGCTGGCACACCGGCACCATGGACCGCTGGGAATGCGCGGCCTTCGCCCAGTGGCTGGGGCAGGCGGTGTCCTGAATCCTTGGCATGCAAGGCCCGGACACACAGCCGGTATCCCAAAGAAGCTATCCCGCTCCCCAGCCATTGTGGATGCGCCTGCCGCGCGCAGGGCACGGGCTGGCCGGAGTGCCGAAGGACACGAAGGCTTCGTGATCTGACTCGCCGCGGTTGTCCGCGCGGAGCGCCTTTGGCGCGCAGCGAGTTCCGCGGCGCAGCCCGTGCCCTGTGCGCGGCAGGTTGCCCTGAGCAACAGCGAAGGGACGCAGGAACCAGGGGCTCGGCGCCGCAGTCGCCTTTCTTTTGGGTACTTTTCTTTGGCGAAGCAAAGAAAAGTACCTCGGCCGCCGGGCCGAGACCCGGCCCCTGCCCGTGGCAACGGCATGCAGCAAAATCTGGAGCAGACTTTCACTGACGGGCATTCACCCCGGCAGGCAAAGTTTCACGCACCGTTGCAAGAAAACTCACACCACAGCGTGGCCTAATCCTCTACAGTCATCGGCGATGAACACCACCGCCGCCCAACCCACACCCACCGTTTCCGAACGCTCGCGCCGCCAGGCCGAGATCGTCCAGGCCCTGGGCCGGCATGTGCCTGCGCACGCTCTGCTGTGGAACAGCGAGGACACCACGCCTTACGAGTGCGACGGGCTCACGGCCTACCGCCAGCGGCCGCTGGTCGTGTGCCTGCCGGAAACCTATGAGCAGATCCAGGCCGTGCTGCAGGCCTGCCATGCGCTCCAGGTGCCGGTGGTGGCGCGCGGCGCGGGCACGGGGCTGTCGGGCGGGGCCATGCCCCATGCCCTGGGCGTGGTGCTGTCGCTGGCCAAGTTCAACCGCATTCTCCAGGTCGACGCCTACAGCCGCACGGCCGTCGTGCAGTGCGGTGTGCGCAACCTGGCGATCAGCGAAGCCGCCGCGCCCTTCGGCCTGTACTACGCGCCCGATCCCTCCAGCCAGATCGCCTGCACCATAGGCGGCAACGTGGCCGAGAACTCGGGCGGCGTGCACTGCCTCAAATACGGCCTGACGGTGCACAACGTGCTGGAAGTCAAAGGCTTCACCATGGCCGGCGAGCCCATCACTTTCGGCAGCCAGGCGCTGGACACGCCGGGCTACGACCTGCTGGCGGCCGTGATCGGCAGCGAAGGCATGCTGGCCGTGGTCACCGAAGTCACGGTGCGGCTGATCCCCAAGCCCCAGCTGGCGCGCTGCATCATGGCCAGCTTCGACGACGTGCGCAAGGCCGGTGCGGCCGTGGCCGCCGTGATCGCGGCCGGCATCATTCCGGCCGGGCTGGAAATGATGGACAAGCCCATGACCGCGGCCGTGGAAGACTTCGTCCACGCCGGCTACGACCTTACGGCCGAAGCCATTTTGCTCTGCGAATCGGATGGCACGGCGGAAGAGGTGGCCGAGGAAATCGAACGCATGAGCGCCGTGCTGCGCGACGCCGGCGCCACGGCCATCACCGTCAGCGAAAGCGAGGCCGAGCGCCTGCGCTTCTGGAGCGGGCGCAAGAACGCGTTTCCCGCCAGCGGCCGCATCAGCCCCGACTACATGTGCATGGATTCGACCATCCCGCGCAAGCGCCTGGCGGACATCCTGCTGGCCATCCAGGAGATGGAGAAGAAGTACCAGCTGCGCTGCGCCAATGTGTTCCACGCCGGCGACGGCAACCTGCACCCGCTGATCCTGTTCGATGCCAACGATGCCGACCAGCTGCACCGCTGCGAGCTGTTTGGCGCCGACATTCTCGAAACCAGCGTGGCCATGGGCGGCACGGTGACGGGCGAGCACGGCGTGGGCGTGGAAAAGCTCAACTCCATGTGCACCCAGTTCACCACCGAGGAGAACGCGCAGATGTTCGCCCTCAAGGCGGCCTTCGACCCGCTGGGCCTGCTCAACCCCGGCAAGGTGATTCCCACGCTCAACCGCTGCGCCGAGTACGGCAAGATGCTGGTGCGCGGCGGGCAGATCAGCCACCCGGATCTGCCGCGTTTCTAGGCATGCCTAGAATTCGCACAGATACTAGGGTTTTCCCTTACATTGCCGCAGGGCAATCAAGGCCGGCCCCCTGAAGCAGCCCATCTCGGTTTATCGTTGGTGAATTGGTGACGGCGGCCTGCTTCGGGGCCCACCGGGAACCTGTGCCGACCCGCCAGTTGCGGGTGGCAACCAAGGAAATCATTCATGACGCATCGCATCGTGATCGTAGGCGGCGGCGCTGGCGGGCTGGAACTGGCCACGCGCCTGGGCCAAAGCCTGGGCAAAAAAGGCCAGGCCGAAATCATTCTGGTCGACAGCCACCTCACCCACATGTGGAAGCCGCTGCTGCACGAAGTGGCTGCGGGCTCGCTGAGCCTGTCGGACAACCAGTTCAACTACATCGCCCAGGCCAAGTGGAAGCACTTCCAGTTCCAGATGGGCCGGATGTGCGGTCTCAACCGCCAGGCCAAGACCATAGAGCTGGCCCCGCTGCTGCAGGACGACGGCAGCGAAGCCGCGCCCGCGCGCACCCTGGCCTACGACAGCCTGGTGATGGCCATCGGCAGCGTGACCAACGACTTCCGCACGCCCGGCGCGGCCGAGCACTGCATTTTTCTTGACGCGCCCGAGCAGGCCGAGCGTTTTCACCGCCTGCTGCTGGCCAAGTACCTCGCCGCCCATGCGGGCCACGACAAAC